>DVLR01000084.1 GCA_018715425.1 Candidatus Merdenecus merdavium | reverse complement strand
TTTGATATTTCTAATATTAGTGGCTTTGAATCCGTTGGTTCTATGATTGTATATGAGCGGGGTAAGCCAAAAAGAAGTGATTATCGTAAGTTTAAGATCAAATGGGTAAAAGGAGCAGATGATTATGCAAGTATGGATGAAGTATTAACGAGGCGTTTTACACATGGAATCGAGGAACAAAAGGAATTACAAGAAAAGAATATCTCAAAAGAGCTGGGCAGTTTTACTAAGTTCCCCGATCTTATTATGATGGATGGCGGTAAAGGTCAGGTTAATGTAGCACTGAAAGTGTTAGAAAAATTAAATTTATCCATTCCAGTATGCGGGATGGTTAAGGATGATTCTCATAGGACGAGAGGTTTATTCTTTAATAATGAAGAGATTCTCATAGATAAACATTCAGAAGGTTTTAAATTAATAACCAGAATGCAGGATGAGGCCCATCGATTTGCCATTGAGTACCACCGTTCACTTCGAAGTAAAGAACAAGTAAGATCTATTTTAGACGATATAGAGGGGATTGGAGCAACAAGAAGGAAAGCCTTAATGAAATATTTTAAATCCATAGAGAACATTAAAGATGCCACTGTGGAGACGTTGGTAAAAGTCCCATCTATGAATAGCTCCAGTGCAAAGAAGGTGTATGATTTCTTCCACTAAGCATGTGAAATCAAGAATGGTAGACGATTGGGTAATTGTTGATGTTTCGTAGTAATTGTGCTAAAATTAGCGTAAATGAAGATAAGAAGGAGACAAAATATGAGTAGTGTAACCTTAACTAAAATTGTTGAGAAATTAGATTTGAAAAATTTAACTCCTGATGTTGATATGACAAAAGTAAAAATTACTTTGCCAGATATTAACCGTCCTGCACTTCAACTTGCAGGTTATTTTGACCATTTTGATTCCGAAAGAGTACAAATTGTAGGATATGTAGAATATACATACTTAGAAAGCCTTCCAAGAGAGAAGAAAATTCCTGTATACGAACAATTTCTTTCAAGTAAGGTTCCATGTGTTGTATATACTACAAAAACAGCTCCTGATGAAGATATGTTAAGGTTAGCATCTAAGTATCAGGTTCCTATTTTAGGTACCACAAAAACAACATCTTCCTTTATGGCAGAAATTATTCGCTGGCTTAATGTTCAACTTGCACCTTGTATTTCCATTCACGGTGTCTTAGTTGATGTATACGGTGAAGGTGTGCTGATTATGGGGGAAAGCGGAATCGGTAAAAGTGAGGCTGCATTAGAGCTCATTAAGAGAGGACACAGATTAGTTACCGACGATGTAGTAGAAATTCGAAAGGTCAGCGATGATACATTAATTGGAACAGCACCTGATATAACAAGGCATTTCATTGAGCTTAGGGGCATTGGAATTGTAGATGTAAAAACATTGTTTGGTGTAGAAAGTGTAAAGGATACCCAATCCATTAATCTTGTGATTAAATTAGAAGAATGGGATCGAGATAAAGAGTACGATCGCTTAGGATTAGAAGAGGAATATACAGAGTTTTTAGGGAATAAGGTGGTATGTCACTCCATTCCAATAAGACCAGGTAGGAATCTTGCAATTATTGTAGAATCTGCTGCCGTTAACTATAGACAGAAAAAAATGGGTTATAATGCAGCTCAAGAGTTATACAACCGAGTACAAAATAGCTTGGCGAAAAAAAAAGAGGACTAAAAACGGAGGCTTTATAAGATGAAAAAATATTGCTTTGGAATTGATATCGGTGGTACTAGTGTAAAATGTGGTTTTTTTAATTCCCAGGGAACAATTTTGGATAAATGGGAGATTAAAACTAGAACAGAGGATCATGGCATTTACATCATTCCAGATGTAGCCCATTCCATATTGGCAAAACTTGAAGAAAAATCCATCCATAAAGATGAGGTGATTGGAATCGGAATAGGAGTTCCAGGACCAGTAAATGACCGCGGAGAGCTTCCTACAGGAGCAGTTAATCTTCATTGGGGACCAAAAAATCTAGCGAAAGAAGTAGAAGAATTAACAGGATTTATAACGAAAGTTGGAAATGATGCAAATGTAGCTGCCTTAGGTGAAATGTATCAAGGTGGAGGTAAAGGATATAAAAATGTAATTCTAGTGACTCTAGGGACTGGGGTCGGTGGAGGAATCATTGTAGATGGTAAAATTGTAACTGGTTCTCATGGAGCAGCTGGAGAAATTGGTCATGTTCATGTGGAAAGAAAAGAGACAGAGATTTGTAATTGTGGAAACTATGGATGTTTGGAACAAGTAGCATCTGCAACAGGGATCGTTCGCCTTGCTAAAAGAGCTTTAGCAGCATGTGAAACACCTTCCATATTAAGAGGTCGTAATCTATCAGCAAAAGCAGTCTTCGATGCAGTGAAAGAAGGGGATGAAGTTGCGAAACTAATAGCAGAGGATTTTGGAGATTATTTAGGGACAGCTTTATCTGTATTTGCAGGAGTCGTTGATCCAGAAATTTTTGTTATCGGTGGTGGTGTTTCCAAGGCAGGAACAATTTTAATAGACTATATTAAGAAATATTATCAAAGATATGCTTTTAGAGATTGTAAAAATACTGAATTTTCTTTAGCTAAATTAGGGAATGATGCAGGTATTTATGGAGCAGTTAAATTAATTCTTGATCATCATCAACAGTAAAGACATTTAAATTTAGCATTTTAGGATTACAAAAGGGAAAAGTTCATAGCATTCTTTATGAAACAAGGGTCAAAGAAATTTGACCCTTGTTTCATAAATGTTAAAGATATTTCAACCTGTTATTCCAGTTCTTGATCAGGTAACTCTACTCCTTGCTCTGGTGGAGTATTTTCGTTATCTTTATTATTTTCATTATTCTCATCATCATTTTCTTCTGGATCCACAACTTCGTTTTTCTTTTCTTCAGGTTCTGTTGTGCTTTCCTGCGTTTCTTTTTCGGCAGGTGCGGTATGAATATTGCAGGTACCAGCAGGTAAAGTGTACTGAGAATCTTCAGTATCTCCCTTATTATCTTTTGGTAGCACCATGAAGACTTTTTGAATGGTA
>DVLR01000083.1 GCA_018715425.1 Candidatus Merdenecus merdavium | reverse complement strand
AAGTGGGAGAAGGGATAAAGCTTTCATCTGTAGAGCAGTTAGAAACGAAAGATGCCAAGGTGGTTTTTCAAGGAATGAAGGGGGCTTATAGCTATACTGCTATGCACACGTTCTTTGGAGAAAAAGTAAATAGTAGACACGTAGAGACGTTTCGAGATGCAATGGAATGCTTAAAGAAGGGGGATGCAACTTATGCTGTATTACCAATTGAAAATTCATCCGCTGGTATTGTCAATGATATTTTCGATCTTTTAGCAGAATACGATAACTATATAGTCGGTGAAGTGATCGTTCCAGTAAGGCACGTTTTATTAGGGGTCAAAGGGGCAAACATCAGTGACATTAAAAAGGTATACTCTCATCCACAAGCATTGATGCAGTGTAAAAACTTCTTAGATGAACACAGAGAGTGGGAAAAAATCCCTTATTTAAATACAGCAGTAGCAGCGGCTATGATCTCTCAGGAGCAGGATAAAACAAAAGCAGCTATCGCAAGTGAAATGGCTGGAGAATGTTATGATTTAGATGTGATTGCTGATGAAATCTACTATAGCGAAAACAATAGCACTAGGTTTATCATTGTCACAAACCAGAAGATTTTTCTCAAGGATGCCAGTAGAATTAGTATTTGTTTTGAAGGAATTCATAAGGCTGGATCTTTATATAACCTACTTTCTCATTTGATTTATAATGGACTAAGTATGACAAAAATTGAATCAAGACCTATTGAAGGAAAAGATTTTGAGTATCATTTTTTTATTGATATAGAAGGCAATCTAGAAGATAGCTCAGTGCTAAATGCACTTTCTGGATTATCTTATGAAGCGAAAAATTTAAAGATATTAGGTAATTATTAAACAGGAATAGGTTGGAATAGGAGGATTATATGACAAGAGCAAATGAATTGCTAATATATAGAAAATTAAGTGAAGAAAAGATTTTATCAGATATGACATGGCTTATGGATCATTACGATAACGAATATTATAATGATGAAGATAAGAAAGCATTACTATATGATTGTATGAGTGGAATGTTAGAGTTGGCCTCAAGGTATGGATTAGAAGGGAACTTATGGCATACATACTTAACTTACCTTCTGGTAAATGATGAAAATCCTTATAGTACGGCAAGTGAAATTAGAGGGAATGTAGAAGGGACGTTACACGATCTGGCTTACCATGATTTTGAAATTATCCAGAGTCTGTTTCATGTGGATTTTTCCAAAATAGAAGAAGCATTATGTAGTCATTGCTTTTCGTTCATAGAGAATTTTCAGGCGCAGGAAACATCCAATGTTCTCTTTAATAAACGTGTAAAAAACAGGATCTGTAAGTTGGCCATATCTTTAAAGGAAGCAAAAAATGCCATAGAGTTTCAACAGGACATTGTTTCTTTTTATCAAGAGTTTGGTGTTGGGAAATTAGGACTTCATAAAGCTTTTCGTGTAGAAAATAGGGATGGGGCTGTTAAAATTGTTCCAATTCGAAATATTCCTCACGTACACTTAGATGATCTGGTAGGATACGAAATACCGAAGAAAAAATTAATCGATAACACCAAAGCTTTTGTTGAAGGAAAACCTGCGAATAATTGTTTGCTTTTTGGTGATGCAGGAACAGGAAAGTCTTCTAGTGTAAAAGGGATTCTAAACGAATATTATGATCAGGGATTGAGAATTATCGAAGTGTATAAACATCAATTCCAGGATTTGAACAGTGTTATTGCACAGATTAAAAACCGCAATTATAAGTTTATTATTTATATGGACGACCTTTCCTTCGAAGAGTTTGAGATTGAATATAAGTATTTAAAAGCTGTTATAGAAGGTGGATTAGAGAAGAAACCAGATAATGTGTTGATCTATGCAACCTCTAATAGGCGACATTTAATTAAAGAAAACTTTAGTGATAAAGAAGGTAAAAGAGATGAACTTCATGCATCAGATACAGTACAAGAAAAGCTTTCTTTAGTGGCTAGATTTGGTGTTTCCATCTTTTTTATTGCTCCAGATAAAAAAGAGTTCCAAGAGATTGTTCGTATTCTTGCTAAAAGACATGGTGTTAAGATGGAAGAAGAAAGGTTATTTGAAGAAGCCAATAAGTGGGAGCTTTACCACGGTGGAAGATCAGGTAGAACGGCTCAGCAATTTATTGATTATTTATTAGGCTTGGATGAAAGATAAAATTTACATAGGATAAAGCCGAAAAACACTTGCATCTTCAGTATCTTTTGGCTTTATTTTTTCTCTACTAAATGGATGATTTGATTTATGTAAAGGAAAGAATCTACAACATAAACTTTTTAATGACCTCGGCAACACCACTGTGATTATTATCATTTGTCGTGATATAAGTGCCATATTGCTTCATTTCTTTTGTAGCATTTGCCATAACAGCAGCTACGTGTGTGGTGGTTAGCATAGAAATATCATTAGGGGCATCGCCAGCAGAGATGGTATGTTCCATAGGAATATCTAACATCTGACATAATTTTTTAATAGCAGATCCCTTGGATACTCCAGGATTTACGAACTCTAAGAAATGAGCATTAGAATAAATATAATCAACCTTTCCCTTTGCCCAAGGAGCAATGATATCTTCAAATCCTTTTAATTTTATAGGATCATAGGAAATAACAATTACTTTTCCAGGATCTTTTGATAAAGCACTTCGCAGATCGTCCACAACTTGATAAGGAATATTTGTACTATTAAAATAACGCTTTAGTTCTTTTGAATGTTCTACACCGATCAGTTCCTGGTCAGAATAAGTTTGACAATGAATACCGTAATTCTTAGCTTCTTCAAAGATATGAAGAACATAGTCCAATGGTATACGGGATTCATAGATGGTTTCTTCCTTGGCATTATCATAGATAAATCCACCGTTGTAAGCAATCGTATAACATCCTGGCATTGTCAGATCTAATTCCTTTGCTAAAATGATGCCGCTGGAAAGAGGTCGCCCAGTTGCGATTGCCACTTTATGTCCATGTTTTAAAGCTTTTTGAATGGTTTGTTTATTTTCTGTTGTGATTCGATGATCATCATTTAATAATGTTCCATCTAAATCAGTAAATAAGATTTTGTTATTACTCATGATGTTCCTCATTTCTTTGTTTTTCTAAGAGTTCATATAGGGCTTCGTCACTATCACTAATCCAAACATCTTCTTCCAGGGCATTTAATCCTAGATATTCTCGTAAGGTACGTTCATCATCACTAAAGTTCCATTTCTGTGT
>DVLR01000082.1 GCA_018715425.1 Candidatus Merdenecus merdavium | reverse complement strand
CTCATAATGGATGATAATGTTCATGCTGAGTGCGAAAGGTGTGGAGCCATAGAAAACAATATTCTCCTTTCAGTTTTATTGTCATGTCAGTATCGGCAAGAACTACCTTCAAAGAAGGCAATGAATTTTGTGG
This sequence comes from Candidatus Merdenecus merdavium, assembly GCA_018715425.1. Classification (GTDB taxonomy): domain Bacteria; phylum Bacillota; class Clostridia; order Lachnospirales; family Lachnospiraceae; genus Merdenecus; species Merdenecus merdavium. Next base: position 8,314 of record DVLR01000082.1, on the reverse strand, counting down.
AAAATACATGGAAAAAGTCGAACAATTAATGAAGTGTTTAAAGCTGGATGAAAAATAGCTTAATTGAAAATAATAGGCTTGAAAAAATCGAAAGGTTACGAGGATTGAAAAATCAATGGATTTTGTATCAATCTGTAATCTTTCAAATAGTATAAAAATCTAATGTGAAGGTGTAGTTTTGATTAAGAGAGGAAAAATGATGAGAATAGTTTAATAACTGTCTATGCGATAGCTGTCAGAGAAAAAATGTGGTAACAGAGATCCTCTAAAATTTCCAAGTTATATGCAAGGAGGTTAGTTATAATAATGAATTTTTTACAAAATATTTTTCGTAAAAAGAATCAATTGAAAGATAGTATAGGAAACAATAAAAATCAGGGAATGGAGTTGATTGATTTAGTATTCTCTCTATACGATTATAGGATAAATAGAGAAAATTTAATCAATCCTAAACTTTTTAAAAATATTATAGTTCAAGGGAAAAATATTGAACACAAAATAGATATATACATCGAATTTGTTCAGATGAATAATTTAGAAAGAACGGTTATAAAAACAATAGATAACAAAATTGTAAAAGATGAAGATGTATGGCAGTTCGATAACCTCTTAAAAGATTTAGGTTACTTCCCTAAAGGAGTTTTATATTATAACGATAAAATAGATGAAAAAGCATTGAATATTGCTAATGACAAACATATTCAAGTTATATATTTTGATATTATGGAAGAAACAAGAACAAATGTTTTACAATCTATAAGTAAAGTTTTACCTGATGAAAATGTTATTGGTGATCCTTTTTGGACTTTAATGCAAATTGATGAACGAACAAAAAATAATATAGGAAATTATTTTATTATAGGGAATTCTTTACCACTTTTTACATCAAAAAAACTCGCCGATGTATGCTGTAAACAACAAAAGGGTTACGCTGTATTTGGTATTTCACAACGTCATTTAGTATTTTTGATTTCTCTTGCAGAGTGTGGGCTTTTGCCATATAAATTAGGTCTTATTAAACCAAGTAAACAAATATCTTCCACAATAGACTATAATGTAAAAATGTATAGTGTAGATTATAACATTATTAGAGAAGTATATGTGAGGTGAAGATATGGGAAAAGGTGATGATTTTGAAAAAGTTGTTGAAGATATTTATTCACTACTTTCTGAGAAGGAGAGAATAAATGCAAAAATCCAAACGAAAGTCAAAATGGTGGGTGATGATGGAGCGACTCATGAAATAGATGTTCTTTATTCATTTGAGCACTTTGGTGTATTTTATCAAGTTGGTATAGAATGTAAAAATTGGAAAAAACCAATAAATGTTAGTGAATTAAGAAATTTCGATTACAAGCTGAAACATATTGGTGGAATTAATGGGATATTTATTTCTGCAGAAAGTGAATTTCAAAATGGTGCTTGTAAGGTATCGGAGTATAATGGAATTAAATTGATAAAATATGATGATTTTGATGCCTTTGCTATGTCTGAATATACTAAGTACTTAAAACCTGATTTCAATACAATAGGAGATCCTTTTTGGATGCTAATGAATACAGATGGTAAAACATCTATAGAAAAAAACAGTGTATTCTCAAATACGATTTTACTATTTTCAAGTAAAAAATTGGCTGAAGATTACAAGTATAAAAATTTTGAGCAGAAATGCAATATTATTGTGGTTGGTGTTTCACAGGAACATTTAAAAGAAATAAAAAAAATTAATGAGTATAATAAGATTCGTGTGTATTTAATAGATTTTACTTTTGAAATTGCTGAATTAAGTCGATGGGATATAGATTTATATATACGATGGGATTAGAGGAGAGTTAGTTAAAATTTTTGAAATGGATAAGAAATTAGACAAACAGCCGATAAATGGGGCATCTCAATTAGAAGAATACAAGTGTTATGCACTTAAGATCGTATTCCTGGTGCGATGAAGATTGGTTCCTATTGGGCCATTCGTGCTGATGCGGAAAAACCAGACGATCAGAGAATTAAAAGTAGAAACTATATAAAAGCAAAAGAACAGTAAGAAGGTGCAATGATGGGCAAAAAGGAAGATATAGTAAATTTACTAAATGTGAATAGGACAATGACTCAAGGGACTTTGGCAGAAGCTATCTATGGGGATAAAAAGCATAGTCCTAATATCTATGCGGCTCTGAAGGCAATGGTTGATAAAGGCATAATTGTTCGAACTGGAAGTAATCCATCATATTATTCGCTGTCTGATGAGGAAATAAAGCTTCCGGAAAAAACAAAACAGCCTAATAAAAAAGAGATGCGAGATGTTTCTAGTGATGTAATATCCAATAAATCTATTGAAGAAATAGAGGCATTAGTTCGAGCAACAGATAACTATGGACCGGAGAATGATTTGATAACAAGGTACTTGAAAAAGTTTCCGTTAAACACAGATTCAGATGTGGATGAGAGGATAAAAAACGGAGATTCTGAGGTTGTAAATATCATTGCTCGTAGTAATGGAAAAAATTTTATTCTCTTTTGCGTCTAAATACTGCTGCTACCACAACAGTAATTTATACGAGAACGATGATTTCTCGATTTTGGACACAGTACTAAAGGATTACCTTCCTAGATATTTTGACGATGTGTCCAAAGGACAGATTCAACAATGGCAAGATACATTTAATTACAAAGCGTACAATGATTACATAACTGGAAAGTTGGACGAGTTAATAATTACGATAGAAAACAGAAAAAGGAAATTTGACCACTTTGTGTGGTACTTAAATAGATAATAACTTCGGAGGTGGAATACCGCTATGAAAATACATTATTTCCAAAGATATCATGAGAAAGAAAACGTGGCTACGGCCAATACCATGTTGCTTTTGTCACGCCTATATTCTTACTCATCAGATAAATTTTTCAGATTTTTGAAATCGGAATTTTTCGCGGATTCCTTTGAACCGGAGTTGGTTTTTGCATTGCAGGAAAAGAGCGTGGATAGAATACCTGATGCAACGATTACACAAGAAGGATTCAAGATTGTTGTAGAAACGAAGTTGACGGATTGGTTTTACTCTGATCAATTAATGAGACATCTAAAATCTTTCGGAGATGAAAAGAATAAAGTGATGATTACGCTTGCCTCCGAATGGATGTCCGAAGAAAAACTTGTAGATTTTGAGAATCAGTTAAAAGAATATAACGCAACTCAAACCTATCCAGTAATACATATCAATACAACCTTTGAAATGATGGCAAATGCCATCAGAGAAGTAATTGATGACAGAGATTACGAAATGCAGGATGTGTTGGAGGACTATTTGAATTATTGTTATAAGGATGGTTTGATTCCTGTTTCTGATTCCTGGAAGTATCTACGTATGCAGCTTGCTGGTACTACAATTGATTTTAATATTGGCAATAACATTTATTATGATAAAGCTGAGCGTGGGTTTAGAGCGCATGATTATCTTGGGTTATACAAACAGAAGAGCGTACGTGCTATTGGAAAAATCTGTGCTCGTATTACAGCTATTGAAACTGAATCGGGCATCAAATATACACCTGAATTTGGTGAGTTAACTGATGAACGTAAGGCATTAATTCAAAAAGCAATGGATGATGGCTTTCGATCCAGGATTAAAAATAGGTTAAATATTAAAAAACGCGGATGTTGTTGAGACTTTTAAGTGTGGTAATATGGGCGGAATGCGTCGCTCTAGAACTACCAATACACTGGTTATTGTCTCTGATTTTACAAAGGGCATTTATCATGATAAATGGATCGGAGGAGTTTTGCATTATACCGGTATGGGCAAATCTGGTGACCAGGATATCAATTGGGCCCAGAATGCGACATTAGCAGAGTGTGGGCATAATGGCGTTGATGTACATTTATTCGAAGTAATCGATGCTGGTGAATACATTTATTGTGGAAGAATCGAGCTTGTAAGTAAAACTTACACAGAAATTCAACCTGGTGAAGATGGTAATGACAGAAAGGTTTGGATGTTCCCTGTTCGCCCGGTACCTGATAATGACGTTAAAAAGCCATAAATGTTTGTTTTTAAGGATATGGATGACTATAAGACACGTGGTAAAAACGTTGATGCAGAATATGCAAAGATGATCGCAGATAAGAAAAAGAGTAAAGGTAAGGCACCAGTTGTAGTACAACCTGTCATTCCAAAGCCTGAACCAAAGTCTCCAGTAGTTATTCCTGCTGATATTGTAGGAAAGGCCGTAAAACATAAATCTTTTGGTACAGGTGTTATTACAGCTATCGAGGGAACCACAATCGCAGTAGAATTTGACAAAGTAGGTCTGAAGAAGATGGGGTACGAATTCTGCGTGAACAATAAACTGTTAGAGTTTATTTAAGTGAGGCTATTATGAAAACTGTAAAAGTAGTAGCTGCGGTAATTTGTCATTCACTAAAAGAAAAGAATCGAATATTTGCTACAGCTAGAGGCTATGGTGAATTTAATGGACAGTGGGAGTTTTCCGGCGGAAAAGTAGAGGCCGGTGAGACACCACAGCAAGCTCTCGTCAGAGAAATAAAAGAAGAATTAGAAACGGATATTAAGGTGGGAGATTTGATAGATACTATTGAATATGATTACCCAACCTTTCACTTATCAATGGATTGTTTCTGGTGCGAAGTAATAGAAGGTGAACTAAAGCTGTTAGAGGCGGAATCAGCACGCTGGCTTACCAAGGAATCGTTGTATGAGGTGCAGTGGTTGCCGGCAGATATCACACTTATATCAAAAATTGAAAAATTAATGTAAGTGCTTCAGAGGAGGTGTAATATGGAAGATATAATTCGAATAGTGATAAAAGGCGCGTCTGGATATTGCTGTATTGATGAAGCTTATAATGACAAAATAACCATCACATCAGAATCGATATCTTATGAGTATGTTTCTTCCATAGAAACAGTGATTAATCCCAAAAGAAAATGGAGTTATAAAACAAACAGTCCAATATTTAAAATGAAGTTTGATCATATTGCAAAGATGATATCAGAAATCATTGAAAGAGGCATCGACGAATTTTGTACAGATATTGGCGGCATAGAGTTTAATATTACGTATGCGGACAAAACTAAGTTTAAGGAAATATATTGGGTTCCAGGTGATTATTTTAATGAATTGTTTGGAATGATTAAAAATTTGGTTCCTGACTGCGAGTATACTCCGGCTGTATTATTAACTTCTGCAGACTATGAAGAGGATGAAGAAAATGAATAGGCAAGCGTTTATAAAAACCGCAATCGAAGTTCTCAAATATGACAGGTCTTTTAAGGAACTGAATGGTAGAGAACAACTTATAAGAATGTTGGCTAGAGCAGAAATTAATTATGTTCAGCAATGTTCTTTTGTTAGAGGTGGAAAACCTTATCAAAAGTGGGAAGTTATAGAATTACGTTTTCCGGTACCACTTTTAGATGAAGCTAATGACAGATATGAAGAACTAAACAAACTGGTTAGATATGTATATGAAGAATCGGATGAGTATGCTCTGCAAAAGGTAGAAATAAGACCTCTTGTGATGGATACAACATCAGAAGTAACAGAATATGATGTCGTTTTTGACGAAATTCAAGATACTGTTATTCAAGGAATTAGAAACGCGAAGTTTTTAGTCTGGGCAGCTGTTGCTTGGTTTTCAAATGAAGCAATAATTAATGAGTTATTGGCTAAAAAGAATCAAGGATTAAATGTTAGAATAATTGTGTCAGAGGAAGAATCAAATAGACGTATGATTACAAAGTTAAAAAGTGATGGTTTTGACGTCAAGGTAATCAAACGTTGGGGATACAATGATTATAATAGAATGCACGATAAGTTTTGCATAATCGACATGGACTATGTAATGCATGGTTCGTACAATTGGACACCTACAGCTAATAATAACGATGAAACTTTAGCGACGGCACTAGATCATGAATTTGTGTTCAAATTTGCACAGGAATTTATGAATTTGTATATGGAGTAACGTTATGAAAGTAGTAAACGTTAAAATGTGCTCGATATGTTTAGACATACGTACAGGTGGCATAGACGTACTTCCTGTCGTATCAAGCCATTGTGAGTGCGTGGTATGGATGACAAAAAATGCACTCAAGTAGAGTAAATTATTATTGGCAATTTGGAGAAGATAAAAAGCTGATATCAAAAAATAATTGTTTATGAAAGTGGAGTGTGTTTATGGGATTTTCTAACAAAAAGTTGGAAGATGATTATAATGGGAAGACCTCATAATGTTGCTGTGACTGCTATCGCACATGGCTATATTCAGTGAGTGAAAAATTGTCAGATACATGAGTTACAAAAATTTTTAAGAAAGTAAAAAGTGTCAAAATTGTCAAATATCAATGGCGTAGGTAAGCTCTAGAAATATTTAAAGGTCTGGATATCTATATTTCACTTCTTTTGGCACCGGCTACGTTAGACTGTATTGACCGTACAGATGAACGATTCATAGTTGGTGATTCACGCTTCGAGATTTATAGTGCTCACGAAATGGACTATTAACCTAGAGGTACCTAATCTTCGTATAATAGAGTGGTTAACTTTCTATGGACTATATACTCCTAGGGTTTACTTATGTCATTGATAGATGTTCAGGTAATGAGTTATTTGGCTTGACAAAGGGCACTTCATAATAGGTGATTAAGTTGGTGAGTTCAAACGTTGACCAAAATAGGAATGCAACACCAAGTTGGAGTGGCTATATTCATCAAGGAAAAGTTGGATTTTTAGTAGCACTAAGACAATTACGAGAGTGCATTGAAAATAATATAGAAAATCTTGAGGATTATGCTATAAGATATGAGAATGCTGAGGACTTTGATATTGTTGTCGATGATAATCAAGTATTATCGAGGCATCAAGTAAAAGCCTATGTCAATGGTAATGAGAGAGAGGATTACTCGGATCTTTTTAATATACAAACAAGGAAGTTTGAAGATGGAAAGGAAAAAATAGATCAAAAGGGATTTCAGATTCATGAATTTGATGGCAAAGGAAATGTAGTGCGAATGATGGTGCCCTCTGATAGCAGATTTTTACATGTGATTGTAGATGTACCGGATTTTAATCTATTAAAGGGCGATTATTTGAAAAAATATTCTGGGAGAGCAAAATACACAGATAATGTTTCTTGTATCAACCTTTATGAGTATAATCAGGTTGAAAATCTGTTTTATTGTCCACTTTCTCAGGATGATAATAATGATACAATTAGAGATTATTGTATAGCTGAAATAGAAGGGATTTTAGGACTAAGGAGTAATCCTTTAAAAGATAATCCTTCGCATTTTAATCAAGTATACCTGAAATATGTAGGTTCATTATTGGATCATAGCATTGGACAAGCACACAGTGAATCTGGTTTTCCAGAAATATCCTTTGGAGAAATACTTTCCATTATTGAAAAGGAAACTCCTAAAGATGAAGTGTATGAAATGAAAAATAATTTGACCTATAGGTGGGAAAAATATCGTCGTGATTATGTAAGTGACATTGAAGAGGAAGATATTAAACTTATGGATGAAATAAATAATCAATTACTGTCTCTGGCTAAAGATGAGTTTTATGAATTTGTGAGAATGATGTTACCACACGAAAATTCAGATGAAAATTTTTTAGAATTGTTTCGTAATGCCCCAATGGAGGATATATTTTATGTATTACTGGAGAAAATTAAGGGATTTTCATTTAAAGCATACAGTTATTTAGATGATAATGAGAAGAGTTATAGAACTTCTTTGATTAGTACACAGGACAGACCTGGGAGAATTGCAAAAATAATTCAAGAAATAATTGGCAACTCAGAATTTTTAAAAGCTACTTTTAATCATGATTTCCTTATTAATAGAGATATCGACGAGTTGCATATTGGGAATAGAATTGATGAATTTGATGGCGTGCCAGATAATAGATATCGTGAAGAATGGAATACTGGGGTACAACATAACATTTTTAAACCAAATATGGAATTTATTAGCATTAAGAAAGCAAAAGAAAAGAATTTGAGGGTACCAAAGGATGACTAATATGAGAGATATCATTATAAAATTTTTACAAAATAACCATTTTAATCAGTTGGATACAGATTTTGATTTCTATACTAACTCTCAATACTCAGAATATTTTATAGTTAGTGAATATAGTCCTAATGAGCTACATAATTTTTTTGATGATAATAAGACTTCACAAATAATAAAAGAGTTTGAAAAACTGTCTGTGAAATCAGAACACGAGAATATTAAGAAAAATACCTCTCTGTTTATTTTGGTAGAAGTTGATAATTTAAAAGAAGCATT
>DVLR01000007.1 GCA_018715425.1 Candidatus Merdenecus merdavium | reverse complement strand
AAAGAAATTGCCATTTTAGCATCCTTAAAAAAGTTTGTTGCGGCTTTAAATTTTTCCTCAACATCTCTAAGCAATTCTTTGAATGGAAGTTTATCATTCAGTATTACAACAAGTCCAAATTTTGTGCTCTTAATAATAACTGAATTTTTATTCATCACTTATAACCTCCTAATTTATTCCATCGATTAACCTCGGGGGGATCTCCCTCAACATTAATCAGATCTACCAACTTTAACAGTAAGAATATTTGCTTCTCCTTGTAATAATTCTGACTCATCTGCCAATCCAAATTGATATTTCATCATCTCTCCTGCAATATGGGAAGCATATTTAGAGGTGTATCCATTGGCAACCCTTACTGCTATTGCATAATCAGGATCTTCTGCAGGTGCATAACCAATAAATAAAGCATGGTTAGGGGTAATGTCACTTTCCTCAGCTGTACCTGTTTTTCCTACTAAACTTAAACTCTTTCTCAATTCTTGTGTTGCCTCACCGTCTCTTGTCACTTTATCCATACCTTGTTGTAAGGCATCCCAGAGTTCCTGGTTATAGTCTAATTCATTAGCGACTTCCGCCACATGATCTTCCATGACTTCTCCTTGTGAATCTGTAATCTTATCAACTAAAGTCAAATTATATAAGGTTCCTCTATTCGCTAATGTTGCAGCATATCTTGCTAATTGAGCAGTGGAATACAAATGTGTTCCTTGTCCAATAGCTGAACGAATGGCATCTGTATTTGATATTTTAGAAGTGCTTTCATTGATTTCCATACCAGTAGCACGATCTAGGCCGAAGGAAGTTGCATATTTTTGAAGATATTGAAGGCCAGAATCATCGGAATAAGTTCCGTCCCCTTTTTTTGCAAGTAAATAAGCTACGTTGGAAAAATATACGTTGCAGGAGTTACCAATACCCAGGTACATATTTTGAGTCCCATGTCCACTTAAGTTCCAACAATTAACTGGTCTTTCCGGTTCAACAAGATCAAACTTCCCATAACAGTTAAAGGTATCATTGACACCTACAACTCCTTCATTATATCCTGCAATAGCAGTGATTGGTTTAAAGGTCGAACCAGGAGCTGTTACTTCCATTGTTGACTTACTGTATAGAGGCGAAGATCTATCTTCATTTAATCTAGCAAAGTACTCCGTGTCATTATTGCTCAATCGGTTATTATCAAATCCTGGATAGGATATATTAGCAACCACATCACCTGATTTTGGATCTACCATTACAATAGAACCAGAGCAAGGTTTTAGAGCCAATTGTGCTGGTGTAATTTCTAGTTTACTAATTTTATCTAACATAAAGTTATATGCAGATAACTTGCCACTAATCAAGGATTGGTAATTATAGTTATCTTCTTCTTTATCTAGTACTCCTTGTTCGTAGAGCATTCCACAGATTTCTTGACCACTAATTTCATTTTCCAATAACATATATTTATATATTTTCTTGTGAAATTCTTTATCTGTTTGGATGTATTCTGTAATAAAATCGATCAGTGCAGAATATATTTCATTAGTATCTAAGTATTTTGTATCTACATCAATTTTAGAAGAATCAATCCAGTTTTGAGAAATTGCATATTTTAAAAACTCTGACAAACTAATATTTTCCTTTTCTGGATCCGTCCACTCTAAATAGATGGAATCTTTTGTATCAATAGCAGATTCAGGTAAAATATTGATGTTTTTATTTTTCAAAATATTATTGACAATATGACTTTGATATACCTTCATTTCCTTACTTAAATTGGTATAAGGAGTGGTATCAGAATTTTTTAAATTCGTTTCTAAAGCAGTGGTTACAGAAGATAGTTTTGTTTGAAACTTACTGTATACACTCTTTTCAAGGTCGCTTGCTTCTTCATTTTTTAATAAACTGATATCTACAATATTATTATTGATTAATGCAAAATACACATCATCAATGGGAATCTTAATATTACTTTGATCCTGTCCTTCTGGTTTTACATATTCTTTTTCATTAATAATCTTACTTAAAAGAATTCCTGCGATTTTTTCTTCCAGAAGATCATATCCAAACTTTTGTAACTTAGCATCAATGGTTAAATAGGCACTCTGTCCTATTTGGGGTTCTGTAGTAGACGTTACTGCAAGTTCTGTACCGAGATTATCCACATAAATCGTCTCTTTTCCCTTTCTTCCTTGTAGTTTTTCATCTAATGCTTTTTCAATCCCATCTTTACCTACCATATCGTTAAGATTGTATTCGATGGATTCATCTTCACTATTCTTGATAAGTTCGTCTAGTTCTTCAGTAGAAGGCTTTCCTGTGTAACCTAAAATATTAGACATGGCTACATTATATTCTTCTGTATAGACTCTTTTCGATTGCTCTGTAATACTAACGCCTTGCAGTTTGTCTTTGTTTTCTAGAATTAAATCCATGGTCTCGTCCTTGATATCTGTTGCTATAGTAGCAGATATATATTTCTGGTAACTATTTGCAGAAACAGCTGATCTAATTCTCAAGATATCTAATATTTCCTGTTTCGTAAAACTTTCTGGTAATCCATATTTTTCTTTATCTTCTGCAGTTATATCTTCATCTACAAGGAGATAATGATCTTTATCCGTTAACATATCAATCATCTCTTGTGGGGTTGCATTCTTTTCTTCCTCTTTTAATTTTTCTGGATCTGGCTCTCCAAAAATATCCGCTTTAAATCTAAGTAAAGTGGTATCGTTTTGGGTAGTAAAAACGTAATGATCATTTTCATCTAATTCAATATAAAAAGTAGGTGCAAAGGTCTCTCCTTGAGTTTCAATGATTTTAGATAATTGATAAGAAACTCCGTTTAAAGTAAGCTGATGCTCTTTTGTGGTAGAGTATTGAATAGTATCTTCCAAAGTAATATTATTTGCTGGCACACTTTGAGCCAGTAAAATTCCATTTTTATCGTAAATACTTCCTCTCGTTCCTTCTACAACACGTTCTTTCGTTATTTTTTTATCAAATTCTGCAGTATATTCTTCGCCCTTTACTATCTGCAATTTAAATAAATGTTGTATTAAAATAGCAGATAATACGCAAAAGAATGCGATAACAACAAAAACTCTTGATTTTATTGCTTTGACAAAATGATCTTTATAATCTTCAAACAAATCGATTGGACCCCCTTTTTCTGCCGTCTTCCAACCTATAATTTACTATTAAAATAATTCGGTACAGAACAATTGTAACCAGCACGGTATATACGATTTCAGGAATAATAATTTTACTTAAGTAATAGCCAAAATTAAGCCTTCCTCTTAGTAAGAATAAAAATACGTAGGTTAAAAATCCATATAAAAAGTCACTGGCTGTGATTAATATCATTGGTAGTTTAATATCTTCATCGTAAAATATCTTGGAAAAAAATCCATTGAGATATCCGATATACATATAAATAAGAGCATTCAATCCTACAACACTGCCGTAGAAAATATCAATGAGTAACCCACAGATAAACCCAATGATTAACCCTTCTTTTTTTCCCTTCATAAATCCGAAGCTAGAGACCAATATAATTAGGAGATTCGGCTTAATGGATCCTACTGCCAAAGTGTGAAAGATCGTGCTTTGCAAAATAAAGCATATGATAATCATAGCAGCAATTGTTATTTTACGTTTCATAGTAGCCAGCTCCTTTCCATTTGTTTATGGCTTATTTATCTTCCTTAATTCTTTCCGTTTATCTTAGTCATTGATAGGT
>DVLR01000081.1 GCA_018715425.1 Candidatus Merdenecus merdavium | reverse complement strand
ATTACCCAAGGTGTTACGGTTACAGGAGTTTTGGATATGGTAAAACAGGTAAGAGCAAAGGGATGTGAAATTCCTATTATTTTTATGATGTATTATAATACTATATTCTATTACGGACTACAAAGATTTGTAATGGATTGTGCATTGGCTGGAGTGGATGGATTAATTATTCCTGATCTTCCTATAGAAGAGCAAGGGGATTTAAAGGAGCAATTAACGAGATGTGAAGATGCACCCATATTGATCCAATTGATTTCTCCAGTATCGAAAGAGCGTATTCCAAAGATTTTAGATGGAGCAAGAGGATTTGTGTATTGCGTGTCGGCTATGGGCGTCACTGGACAACAGGCAACCTTCCATGAAGAAGTCATTCATTATTTAGAGGAGGTGAAAAAAGTTTCTAAGATACCACTCATGATGGGATTCGGAATTAGAAATGCACAAGATGTAGAACCCATGAAAGATGTGATTGATGGAGCCATTGTGGGAAGTCACTTTATTACTTTAATGGAGGAGAACAACTATGATCTTCCTGTGATCAAAGAATATTGTTCGAAGATGAAAGAGGGATTAAACCTTAGATAAAACCAAAGTTTCATGTATAGAGGAAGGCCATGAATGAAAAAAGGCTTTCTTCTATCTTTATATTATGGTAAAATAAAAGAAAAATATTGAGAGATAAAGAATAAAATAAGGGTTAGGAGTAAACAATGTCAAAGGAAAAGTCTTCTGTTAAAGATATGACCATAGTCGGAAGTTTTGCAGCACTGTTAGCAATTTTGTCTCAGATTATGATTACGATTCCAGGTTTGGGTGTTCCGCTTACGTTACAGACTTTTTCAGTTGCTTTAACAGGTCGGATCTTAGGCTGGAAAAAAGGTTCTCTTTCTATATTAATCTACATTTTAATAGGATTAATAGGAATACCAGTATTTGCAGGATTTGGTGCAGGACCACAAACATTACTGGGAAAGAGCGGTGGATTTATCATTGGATTTCTTCCGTTAAGTGCCTTTTGTGGTATATTTAAGAAGGTGAAACCTGTAGCAAATGTGATGTTATCTTTGCTTGGTCTGATCTTATGCCATGCAATTGGAACAATCCAATTTTCTTTTATCATGGACATGGAAATAATTCCTAGCTTTCTTATGGTATCCCTTCCGTTTTTGGTCAAGGATGGTATCTGCGTTTTAGCAGCATTAGGAATTGGAAAGTTAGTTAGAAAACGATTTATTTCTTCTCAAATTAGAATTTAGATCCTATTACCATTTGCCTAAGTAAATAGGAAAAGAATTGTATAACCAAAAGTACACAAAATCTCGTAAGAAATGACAACATAAAATAGACATCATGCAAAAATTATGTTATGATATGTAAGGCTAAAAAATTAAATTGAAGTAGCAATTTTATTTTTTTTATATTGTTGCATACTTTGTACAATATTAATAATAGGAAACAATTAGCTTCACAATCTAAGGAGGAAAAACTAATATGGCTAGAAAAATGAAAACCATGGATGGTAATAATGCAGCAGCTCATGCATCATATGCTTACACAGATGTTGCCGCTATTTACCCAATCACTCCATCATCTGTAATGGCTGAAGTTACAGACGAATGGGCAACTCAAGGCAGAAAGAACATTTTTGGACAACCAGTACAAGTAACTGAAATGCAATCTGAAGCAGGTGCAGCAGGTACGGTACACGGTTCTCTAACAGCAGGAGCATTAACTACAACTTATACAGCTTCTCAAGGTTTATTACTAATGATCCCTAACCTATATAAAATCGCGGGTGAAGGCCTTCCAGGTGTATTCAATGTATCTGCCCGTGCGGTTGCAAGTCATGCGTTATCAATTTTTGGAGACCATTCAGATATTTATGCAGCACGTCAAACAGGTGTTGCTATGCTTTGTGGTTCAAGTGTTCAGGAAGTTATGGATTTAACTCCAGTAGCTCACTGTGCATCAATTAAAGGAAAACTTCCTTTTATTAACTTCTTTGATGGATTTAGAACATCACATGAGTTACAAAAGATTGAAATATGGGATTATGAAGATTTAGAAGATATGGTTGATTTAGATGCTGTTAACGAATTCCGTAAATCTGCACTAAATCCAAATCATCCAGATCATAGAGGATCTGCTCAAAATCCAGATATTTTCTTCCAGGCAAGAGAAGCATGTAATACTACTTATAATGCCTTACCAGCTATCGTAAAAGAATATATGGAAAAAGTAAATGCTAAAATCGGCACTAACTATGATTTATTCAACTATTACGGTGCAGAAGATGCTGAACACGTAATTATTGCTATGGGATCAGTTTGTGAAACCATTGATGAAACCATTGATTACTTAACAGCTGCTGGACAAAAAGTTGGTGTTGTTAAAGTTCGTCTTTACAGACCATTCGTAGCAGATGCATTAGTAAAGGTTATTCCAGATTCTGTTAAACAAATTTCTGTATTAGATAGAACGAAAGAGCCAGGTGCAATGGGTGAACCATTATGGTTAGACGTAGTTGCAGCTCTTAAAGGAACTAAATTCGATCAAGTACCAGTTCTTTCTGGACGTTACGGTTTAGGTTCTAAAGATACAACTTCAGCAGATATTATTTCTGTTTACAACAACAGTGAGAAAAAAGTTTTCACAATCGGTATTGTAGATGACGTGACAAACTTATCATTAGAAGTAACTGAGAAACCAAACACCGTTCCAGAAAGTACAATTAGCTGTAAATTCTGGGGACTTGGAGCAGATGGTACTGTTGGTGCTAACAAAAACTCCATTAAGATCATCGGTGATAACACAGATATGTATGCTCAAGCTTACTTTGATTATGATTCTAAAAAATCAGGTGGTGTAACCATTTCTCACCTTCGTTTTGGTAAAGATCCAATTAAATCAACATATTTAATTGATCAAGCTAATTTTGTAGCATGTCATAACCCATCTTACGTTAGAAAATATAACATGGTTCAAGACCTTAAAGATGGCGGAACATTCTTATTAAATGCTCCATGGGATTTAGAAGGTATAGAGACTCATCTTCCAGGACAGGCAAAACGTTACATTGCTGAACACAACATTAAATTATACGTGATTGATGGTATCAAGATCGGTAAAGAAATCGGATTAGGTGGACGTATTAATACAGTTCTTCAATCTGCATTCTTCAAACTTGCTAACATCATTCCAGAAGATAAAGCAATTGAATTAATGAAGACAGCTGCTAAGAACACATACGGAAGAAAAGGTGACAAGATCGTTCAAATGAACTATGACGCTATCGACCGTGGTGCTACAGATGTAGTTGAAATCCAAGTTCCAGAAAGCTGGAAAGATGCTAAAGACGAAGTTCTTGCTACTACAATCGATGGAAACGGTGCAGTGGTTGATTTCGTTAATAATATTCAGAGTGCTGTTAATAATCAAGAAGGTAATAAGTTACCAGTTTCTGCATTCGTTGATTACCAACATGGACAGACTCCATCAGGAACATCAGCATTTGAAAAACGTGGTATTGCTGTAGATATGCCAATCTGGAAAGAAGAAAATTGTATCCAGTGTAATCGTTGTGCTTACGTATGTCCACACGCTGTTATTCGTCCAGTTGCATTAACAGAAGAAGAAGCAGCTAAAGCACCTGAAACTATGGTAACTTTACCAATGACAGGTATGCCAGATAAGAGATTCTCAATCGTTGTATCAGCTCTTGACTGTACAGGATGTGGTTCTTGTGCTAATGTTTGTCCAGGTAAGAAGGGTGAAAAGGCTCTTGTTATGGAGAACATGGAAGCAAATGCTGGAGTAAAACAGCCAGAATTTGACTTTGCAAGAACGATTCCAGAAAAAGCAGATGTTATTGAGAAATTTAAAACAAATACAGTAAAAGGAAGTCAGTTCAAACAACCATTACTTGAATTCTCTGGAGCATGTGCTGGATGTGGAGAAACTCCTTACGCTAGATTAATCACTCAATTATTTGGTGATAGAATGTACATTGCAAATGCAACAGGATGTTCTTCTATCTGGGGTAACTCTTCACCATCAACACCTTATACTGTAAATAAAGCAGGAAATGGTCCAGCTTGGTCTAACTCTTTATTTGAAGATAACGCTGAGTTTGGTTACGGTATGTTACTTGCTCAAGAAGCATTAAGAAATGGTTTAAAAGATAAAGTAACTGCTTTAGTTGAAAGTGGTTCTGTAAAAGAAGCTGGTCAAGAATGGTTAGATACTTTTGCAGTAGGCGCAACAAATACAGCTGCTACAGCTAAATTAATTGCAGCACTTGAAGCAGACGGATCTGCAGAAGCAAAAGATATTTTAGCAGATAAAGACTTCTTAGCTAAAAAATCACAGTGGATCTTCGGTGGAGACGGATGGGCTTACGATATTGGATTCGGTGGTGTTGACCACGTATTAGCAAGTGGTAAAGACATTAATATCATGGTATTCGATACAGAAGTTTATTCTAACACAGGTGGTCAATCTTCTAAATCTACTCCTACAGGAGCTGTTGCACAGTTCGCTGCTGGTGGTAAGACAGTTAAGAAGAAAGACCTTGCAAGCATCGCTATGAGTTATGGTTACGTATACGTAGCACAAATCGCTATGGGTGCAGACTATAACCAAACAGTTAAAGCAATTGCAGAAGCAGAAGCATATCCAGGACCATCCTTAATTATCGCTTACTCACCATGTATCAACCATGGTATTAGAGGTGGTATGGGTAAAGCACAAACGGAAGAAGATAAAGCAGTAAAAGCTGGATACTGGCACAACTTTAGATTTAACCCAGCTCTTGCAGCAGAAGGAAAAGATGCATTTAGCTTGGACAGTAAAGCTCCAACTGAAAGCTTCCAGGAATTCTTACAAGGTGAAGTTCGTTATACATCCTTACAACGCTCCAATCCAGAAGTTGCCGCTGAGTTATTTGCAGCAGCTGAGAAACATGCAAAAGATAGATATAAATATCTTAAAAAACTTGTTACTCTTTACGCAGCTGACAAAGACGAAGAATAAAATGAATCATTTTACCCCGAGAAGTTTACTTCTCGGGGATTTTTTTACAAGGAGGTCATGTTTCTTCTTTTCTCTCTCCATATAGATAGGAATACAGATTGATCAGTATGTTTTGAAGGATAGGACTTTCTTATCACATAAAATAATGCTATAATAGTAGATCAAGCATAAGTAATCATTCACTTGGTAAGAATAGAACCAAGAAGACTATGCCATATTTTAGAATTGGAGGATGAATCATGAACATAGATCAATTATCAACATATGAGCTCCTAAGCCAAGAGGAGATCAAAGATATCGACTCTACTGGATATTTACTACGACACAAAAAAAGTGGTGCAAGAATTATGGTATTATCCAATAGTGATGAGAACAAAGTGTTTAATATTGCATTTCGTACCCCACCAGAAGACAGTACAGGGCTTCCACATATCTTAGAACATAGTGTGTTATGCGGATCAAAAAAATTTCCATCAAAGGATCCTTTTGTTGAGCTTGTAAAGGGATCTCTTAATACTTTTTTAAATGCCATGACCTTTCCAGATAAAACCATGTATCCAATTGCAAGCTGTAATGATAAAGATTTCCAAAATTTAATGCACGTATATATGGATGCTGTATTTTATACGAATATTTACGATAAAGAAGAAATTTTTAGACAAGAGGGATGGAATTATAACTTAGATGCCGAAGATGGAGAAATCACATATAATGGCGTTGTATATAATGAAATGAAGGGCGCTTTTTCATCACCAGAGGGAGTTTTAGATCGGGAAATATTAAATTCTCTATTTCCAGATAATGCATATTCTTTTGAATCTGGTGGAGATCCACAAGTCATTCCAGAGCTAACGTATTCACAGTTTTTATCTTTCCATAGTAAGTATTACCATCCATCTAACAGTTATATCTATTTATATGGCGACATGGATGTAGTTGAAAAATTACAGTGGTTAGACGAAGAGTACTTAAGCAAGTATGATGCTATGGAAATACATTCTGAAATAGCATTTCAAGAACCATTCCAAGAAACAAGAGAAGTAAGAAAAAAATACTCTATTACAGAAGGAGAAACTTTAAAAGATAATACCTATTTATCTTATAACATGGTTATAGGAGATAGCTTAGATGCTAAATTAGGCTTAGCTTTTCAAATTTTAGAATATGCCCTATTATCTGCACCTGGAGCACCTTTAAAACAAAGTCTGCTGGATGCTAAAATTGGAAAAGACATTATGGGATCTTATGATAATGGAATCTATCAACCAATGTTTTCTATTATCGCAAAGAATTCAAACTTAGAACAAAAAGAAGAATTCTTATCGTTGATACACAATACTCTAGAAGAAATTTATAAAAATAAAATCAATGAAAAAGCCTTACTTGCAGGTTTGAATTTCTATGAATTTAAATTTAGAGAAGCAGATTACGGCATGTATCCAAAAGGTCTTATGTATTGTTTAGAAGCTTTTAACAGTTGGCTCTATGATGATGAAAAACCTTTCCTTCACTTAAAACCACTATCTATTTTTGAAGAATTACGTCAAGAAATTGGAACAGGATATTTTGAAAACTTAATGAAAGAATATCTTATGGAAAATAGTCATTCTTCGGTTGTTATTATTGAACCTGAAAAAGG
>DVLR01000080.1 GCA_018715425.1 Candidatus Merdenecus merdavium | reverse complement strand
TGGAAGTTTTCATAATAGATAAAACTACAGTAATACCTATCATAGCTGGGATAATAAAGTGATCAGCCCCCAAAAAGATAAGGCAAATCAAAGAAACCAAGATACCCACAAGGGCAGGGCGATGATCTTTTGTGTTGAGCCATTGATCAACATAGATCGTAACAAATAATGCTGTCATGACAAAATCGATACCTCCTGTATCAAAGGTAATCAAGGAACCTAAGACGGCACCTAAAATAGATCCAATAATCCAATAGATTTGATCTAAAAAGGAAATCAAGAAATAAAACCATTTTTTCGAAACCCCTTCTGGAACAGGTACAGTGGCAGTAAGGGAATAGGTTTCATCAGTAAGAGAAAAAATTAAATAAGGTTTTAATTTTCCTGTGTCTTTATACTTATCCAGCATAGATAGCCCGTAAAAGAGATGCCTTGCATTTACCATTAAGGTCATTAGGGCCGCATGAATTAAGCTTACACCACCTGCTAAAAGGTTGACAGCTAGAAATTGCATGGATCCAGCATATATAAAGACGCTCATTAAAAGAGCCCACCATGGACTATATCCCTTGCTTTGCAAAAGAATTCCAAAAGCAGCTCCTAAAAATAAATATCCAGCCATAACAGGGAGAGTATGGGGAAAAGCTGCTTTAAATGTTTTTTTGTTCATTATTTTTCTTCCTTTCAAAAAGTAACGTATTAATGCAATGAATATTATATCATAAAAAAATTAAAGTTCCAAATAAAAATTAAAATACAGGATATCCATATAAATTTGTCTTAAAATAAGATATAATATGAAATAAGGGAGATTTCCACTCACCTATATCGATAAAATAGTTTGGAGAATGAAGATGAGAGATATTGTATTAGCTTCTGCATCACCAAGAAGAAAAGAATTATTAGAACAGATTGGAGTAAGGTTTAGAGTCGTACCTTCTCTAAAAGAAGAAGTGATTACCAAGTCTGTGCCAAAAGATGTAGTGGGAGAACTAGCATCTCAAAAAGCTTATGAGGTCTTTGAAAAATGCCCAAATGCTGATATGATAATAGGAGCAGACACAATGGTGGTATGTAACCAAAGAATTATGGGAAAACCTGCAAATAAAGAACAAGCGATCACTATGCTTAGCATGCTGCAAGGTCAGGTTCATTACGTCTATACAGGTGTTACGGTGATACTAAAAAATGGCGAAGCAGTGGAGGAACTTTCTTTTGTAGAATCAACAGAAGTTACCATGTATCCAATTACCATGGATCAAATTGAAGAATATGTTGCCACCAAAGAACCTATGGATAAGGCTGGTGCTTATGCTATACAAGGAAAATCAGCCATTTTTATTAAGGAACTAAAAGGCGATTATCATAATGTGGTAGGACTTCCAATCGGCAGGCTTTACCAGGAACTATACAAACGTGGAGTAGATATACGACATTAGTAAAGTGAGGAATCGAGTTGATAAAGAATAAATATAAAGTAGTAATTTTTGATTTAGATGGAACCTTAGCAGACACCGTTGCTTCTATTGCAAATAGTGTAAATAAGAGTCTGGCTTTAGTAAATTTACCGCCTTTACCTATAGATGTATTTAATCATTTTGCTGGAAACGGCGCAGATGAGTTAATCAAAAAAAGTTTAAAAGCATCTGGTGATGAAAATTTAGTCCATTTCAATGCTGTCACTAAAAGTTTTAGAGAAATCTTTGAAAGAGAATGTATGTATAAGGTAAAACCTTTTGATGGAATTGTACCTTTACTTCAAGCCTTGAAAGAAAAGGGAATTAAAATAGCTGTTTTATCTAATAAAATACATGAAAGAACAGTAGATGTGGTAAAGAAATTATTTGATGATCGATACATAGACTATATTCAGGGACAAGTAGATGGTATGCCAAGAAAACCAGATCCAAGGGGGGCACTAAACATCATAGAAAAGTTCCATGTTACCAGTAAGGACTGTATTTATGTAGGCGATACCGATACCGATATGAAAACTGGAAAAAATGCAAATATGTTCACCATTGGTGTGCTTTGGGGATTTAGAGAGAAGGAAGAATTAGTAGAACATGGAGCAGATGCCATTGTAGAGCATCCAACAGAGATACTTCGTTATTTTTAGTATAAGGAGAACAACTATATGGTAACAGGGATAAAATTCATTGTATCAGATATTGATGGAACTTTGTTAGAAGAAGGGAAAAGCAGTATTAATCCCGAAATGTACGATGTTATTAGAAAGTTAAAAGACCAAGGAGTCATTTTTGCAGCTGCTAGTGGTCGACAATACCAGAGTATCATGAGTGTCTTTGAGCCAATCAAAGATGATATCATATTTATTGCAGAAAATGGGTCTTATGTAGTCTGTAGGGGCATAGATATGCTACAGGTAGCCATGGATCCTGCTATTGTTAGGCAAATGGTTACGGATCTTCGTAGATTTGAAGATTGTATTATCACCCTCTCTACTAAAGGAGCTATGTATGTAGATACTACAGATAAAGAATTTATGGATACAGTAAGAAATGGCTACAAGGCTGATGTAAGATGGATTGAAGATATTCTACAGGTAAATGCAGACGTATTAAAAATATCTATTTTTAGAAAAGATGGAGTAGCTAGTTATGCAGATGAAATAATACCTAAATGGAAGGATCGCGTTCATGCTGCTGTATCAGGGCATTTTTGGATAGATTTTATGGATTCCAATGCAGATAAGGGTCATGCTATTTCTTCCATTCAAAAAATCTTAAATATCTCCAGAGAAGAAACAATGGCTTTTGGTGATAATTTAAATGATTTGGGCATGCTAAGGAATGCAGGATATAGTTACGCTGTAGCTAATGCAAGAGAAGAAGTAAAAAATGTGGCAAAATATATAGCAGAACGTAACGTTGATGATGGTGTGTTAAAGGTAATGAAAACAGTCCTATCTGATTTACAAAGATAAAAGTCATGGAGTTCGTTTACAGGATCCAGATTCAAAAAGGGCAAATATAATAGAATATAAATAACGGGTTAAGATAGAAATAAGGAGAGTAAGATTATGTATGAATATGATGAAGAGTGTTTAAAGGTATTTCTTGAAAAACAGACACAGCTATTTGATGAAAATGTGGCAGAAACATTAGAAGAGGCAGAAGCATTTTTAGAAGATTGTATGGCTACAATTTGCGAGTCTATAGAGGAAGTAAAAGAATATTTTGAAGAAGAAGGTGTAGATATACAGGATATGACTTTAGAAGAACTAGAAGAGGCTTCAGAAGTATTTGCATTATCGAATGGAAGATTTTTAATCGTTGAGGCATAGGACATTTAGTAGGGATGGTGAAAATGGAAGTTAAAGAAGTACGTAATAAACAATTGAAGTTTTACAGAAAAAATATTACCAAAGATTATATCTTTAGGATGAAAGCTTTAAATCGTCTGGAATATGGGATTAGAAGCCATGAGAAACATATTATTTCAGCCTTAAAAAAGGATTTAAACAAATCGGCAGAAGAATCTTACATGACAGAGATAGGGATGGCTTTAAGAGAGCTAAGTTACATGAAAAGAAACCTATGGAGGTTCATGATGGTAAAACATAAACCAGTGGAAGTAAGTCAAATGGTGGCTCGAGGATTTGTGCAGCCAGAGCCATATGGTGTTGTTTTAATTATGTCTCCTTGGAATTATCCTTTTCTTTTGACAATCAGCCCTTTAATAGGAGCAATTGCAGCAGGTAACTGCTGTATGATAAAACCTTCTGAAGAATCTGTTCATACATCCAATGCAGTAGAGGATATGATAAAAGATATTTTTCCAGAAGAATACGTAGCAGTGGTGCAAGGAGACCGGAAAGTAAGCGAGCAAATTCTAAATTTAAGATATGACTATATCTTTTTTACAGGCAGCCCTAGGGTTGGAAAGATTGTTATGAGACGAGCATCTAAGTATTTAACACCAGTTACTTTAGAGCTTGGCGGGAAGAGTCCTTGTATCATAGACGAAACAGCAGATCTTGATTTGGCAGCTAAAAAAATTGTATTTGGTAAAATTTTAAATGCTGGACAAACTTGTATTGCCCCAGACTATATACTGATCCAGGACAATGTGAAACAAGAATTTGTAGAGTATATGAAAAAATGGCTCTTGCTGATGCTAGGAAGAGAGGCATTGGAAAATAAAGACTATCCAAGTATCATAAATCAGAAACAATATAAACGCCTCCTTCATCTTCTTTTGGCTGAGGAAGAAAACATCCTTCTAGGAGGGAAAGTGAATGACGAAACACTAAAAATAGAACCTACTTTGGTAGAAATATCCGATCAAAACAGTAAGCTTATGAAAGAAGAGATCTTTGGTCCAATTCTTCCGATGATGAGCTTTCATCATATGAGCGAAGCTGAAACATTTGTATCAAAAAGAGAAAAACCATTAGCATTATACTTATTTACTTCATCTAAAGAGGTGGAAAAAAGAATTCTTCAGCATCTGTCTTTTGGAGGTGGTTGCATCAACGATACGATTTTTCATGGGATATCACCTCATATGGCTTTTGGAGGAGTTGGAGCAAGTGGTATGGGAAGTTATCATGGGAAACATAGTTTCGAAACATTTTCACATCAGAAAGCAGTTTTGAAGAAGTACCCATTTGTAGACATGCCAATAAGATACCATCCTTATAGTGAAAAAAAAGATTTATTGATTAGAAAGTTTTTAAAGTAGGTGAATGATGAGCAAAGAAAATAGAAACTCATCTTATGGTGAGGAGAATGATATAAATTTAAGTGCTTTTATTGGTATTAATCGAGGTGCCAATCGAGCCATGAAAAGGGCTAGTACTATATTTAGAGAACATGGGCTAACGACGATGCAATTTGCAGTTCTTGAAGTTTTATACCATAAAGGAGATTTAAAGATTGGACAAATTACTGAAAAGATTTTATCTACAGGAGGAAACATGACTGTAGTCATCAATAATCTTCAGAAAGAAGGCATGGTAGAAAAATATGCAGATCGTCGAGATAGTCGAGCTTCTGTTATCCATATAACAGAAAAAGGAGAGAAGAAAATCGAAGAGATTTTTCCCCATTATTTAAGTGATTTAAAATTATTCTTTGCTAAAATTAATGAAGAAGAAAAAGTAGAGTTAGCAAGGATTCTTAAAAAATTAATGAAAGATGGATAAAAATCATCCATCTAAAGAGTTTAAGCCAAAACTATGCAATAGTTATTCTTATACTATCTTAAATAGCCACCGCATCTCGTTGATAGAATACTTTCATTGAGATGTGGTGGCTATTTTGAATCCTGGTTATTTAGCAAGTAGCATCATAATTTCATTACTTCTAGAAATGAAGTTTGTCATTTCTTCTGGAGATAATTGCGTATGACTTAACATGGCTAAATCATAAAGTTGTTTACAAATCATTGGTACGTGTTCAGAATCTTTGTTTTTTACAATATACTGAACCAGTTGGTTATTTGCATTTAATACTAAAGTTGCATTGGAGCCAAACATGCTTGGATCCATTCCAGACATATTGTACATCTTCATCATATCTTGCATTCTTCTATTTTGTTCTGATAAAGTCATCATAGAAGAGATGTTAGGATTTTTAAGCTTTTCTACTTTTACATCTAAGTTGTCCTTTCCAAGAGCTTTACGGAAGGTGTCTGTTAAAGAATCCGTAGTTTCTTTTAATTCATCTTCAGAAATTTCTTCTTTAAAGGTATCTGTTAAATCAGCATCGATTCTTTGGAAAGTTACTTCATCATTGCCTTGTTCTAAGTGGGAAACGAAGGCAGAGTCAATGTTGTGTTTTAAAATAACAGCATCTTGGCCAGCCTCTTTAAACATATTAATGTACTGGCTTTGCTGGATTTCGTCTGTGACGTAGTAAATCGTCATTTTAGGTTTTTCAGCCTCAGTTTCAGCACCTTCGGCTTCAGTACCTTCAGTGTTGGTATCATCTTTTGTATCTTTTTCTGAAGCTACATCATCTTCTGGTTTTTTGTTTTCTTCAATATAATCTTTAAGAGTTAAATATTTACCATCTAGGTTTTTGTACAGAATGTAATCATTCATCTTTTCGCTGAATTTAGCATCTTTAATACATCCAAATTTAATGAATGGATTAATATCATCCCAGTATTTTTCATAGTTTTCACGATCTGTCTTACACATTCCAGAAAGTTTATCGGCAACTTTCTTTGTAATATAGTCAGAGATCTTCTTCACGAATCCATCATTTTGAAGAGCACTTCTAGAAACGTTTAGAGGTAAATCAGGGCAGTCAATCACACCTTTTAATAACATTAGAAATTCTGG
>DVLR01000006.1 GCA_018715425.1 Candidatus Merdenecus merdavium | reverse complement strand
AAGAAATCCATTCGCTATATATTCTTCGGCGGATGTACGACCTTAGTGAATCTCGTTTCCTATGGGATGTTAAGATATGTACTAGGAGTAGATATGTCTACTTCCAATGTGATCTCGATTTTTCTTGCTATTATATTTGCATATATAGTGAATAAAAAATTTGTTTTTCAAAGTCAGACAAGTACATGGAAAGAAACCATAGAGGAATGCCTTCAATTTATTGGGATGAGATTAACCACCATGATCATTGAAATATATGGAATGGTGTTAATGAGTAGCGTTTGGGGCATGAATGATATGCTGGCAAAGTTTGTGATACAGTTCGTCATTTTAGTTCTCAACTATCTAATTAGCCAGTTTCTTGTATTTCATGATAAAAGTGACTTACCTTTGGATACTTTTGCAGCCAAAAAGTTAAAGACAAGTAGAAGATGGTGTTTTTTACTGTCTTTTTCCATTCCTGTATTGGTAATTACCATTGGATTTATCTGTAATGGAGTCTATCCTTTCGGTGATCATGCTGTCTTGATTATCGACTCAGCTCATCAATACCTTCCGTTTTTTACTGAGCTTTTAAGAAAACTCAAAGCTGGTGAATCTCTTCTTTATACCTTCCGTGGTGGAATGGGAATAAACTTCTGGGGTCTTACAGCTTACTACCTGGCTAGTCCTTTAAATTTTTTGATTTTATTATTTAATGAGAACCACGTAATGGAAGGAATGGCTCTTATCATCTTATTGAAGATTGGGTTAAGTGGGGGATTGTTTTCGTATTACTTAAATTTTCGGTCAAAAAAGAGTAATCTGACGGTAGTCACTTTTAGTATTATGTTTGCACTTAGCAATTTTATGATTGGTTATTACTTCAATATTATGTGGCTTGATAGCATTATGTTGCTACCAATGGTTATGATGGGAATTGAAAAAATTGCAAAGGGAAAGAGCGGTCGATTCTACGGTGTATTTTTAGCTCTTACCTTATTTAGCAATTATTATATTGGATTTATGGTTTGTCTTTTCTCTTGCATCTATTTCTTGATTCAATTGATCATTGGCAAGAGACAGAGTATATCGAATATTTTTAAAAGATGTATTTCTTTTGGTGGCTACTCACTCCTTGCTGGAGGACTTTCGGCGATTATGTTAGTGCCAGCTTATAAAGCACTGGCCGTAAGCCAATCCATTACAGACAATAGTGGGTTTCCAAAAACTGTGGAGTTTTACACTGATTTTCTATCTATGATCACTCAGCACTTTGCTTTTGTAGAGCCCATTAACATATCTAGTGAAAGAGGAGATTTAAATGTTTACTGCGGTATCATCGTATTTATTGTTATTCTTCTTTATCTATTAGATCATAAGATTAATAAGAGGGAACGAGTTTCTAAAATACTATTCTGTATTTTATTGTTTGTTAGCTTTAATACGAATATTTTAAATTATGTCTGGCATGGTTTTCACCAGCAGAATGGTCTGCCAAACAGATTTGCTTTTTTATATATAGCACTTTTAGTGACCATGGGATTCGATGTGATTCAAGATCTGAAATCCATGTCTATAAAAAGAGTGGCTATCGCCTGTGTTGTGCCTATTGTTCTCATGGCAGCAGCATTGGTATTTAGAGTTGGTGATCATAAACTTTATACTTACGGTATATCCTTAGTATTTATTAATATATATGCTTGGCTTATGATTCTTTATAAGATAAAGGAATTTAAAAAGTTTTATTTCCAACTAGCTCTTTGTATGATCGTAGTCGTTGAATTGACTGCCAATGGTATTTTTGGTGTAATCAATAATGGAACCATTGGAAGGAGTGCTTATCTAAAAGATAAAAACAACTTTCAGGCTTTAATGGAAGATACCAAAGATGATTCGTTCTATAGAAGCGAAATGGATAATACCTTAATACGTAACGAAATCATGTATCAAGGTGGAAATGGAATTGTGATTTTTTCATCCACAGTACCTAGTGATATGATTAATTTTGTCAGAAAGTTAGGTATGGAAGGTAGAATGAATAAAAGTGGATATCCAGGTGCAACGAGATTAGTAAATGATATGTTGGGGATTCGCTATATTGCATCGAAAACCAAAACGGAACAACTATTTGGTTTTCCTAAAATAGATGAAAAAGATAATTTAGCTCTTTATGAAAATGAGACAGCACTTTCTTTAGGATTTATGGTAGATGATAACGTGAAGGAATGGAGTATTGAAGAAAAGGCCCATACTCAAGTTCAGGATGATTTTATTGCATTGGCTCTTGGTGAATCACCTCTATACCAACAATTAGAAACTTATTCTATCAAAGAAACAAAAAGTATGGTCTTTCACTTAGAACCAGGTCAACAGGTTTATCTTGATTTGGAAAGAGAAGTAGAAGAAGTCAAGATCATTGCACCTGATTACACAAGAACGTATGATAAATATACGGATCATCTTTATGATTTAGGATGTTATGATGATGGTGCAGATGTTACTGTGGAATTTACGGTTAAAGAGGATAATACTAGAGATATTGGAATCACTACTTATGGTTACCAAGAAGAAGATTACCATAGAATCATCCAGGCTATGTCCAAAAATCAAATGGAAATAACGGAGCAAGAATCAGACCATGTCTATGGTACCATAGATGTTCAAGAGCCAGGAACCTTACTTTTAACGGTACCTTATGAAGAGGGATGGAAGATCACGGTAGATGGTAAGGAAGTAGAGAAATATGCTGTAGGTAATTCTATTATTGGTATCGATTTAGAAGGTGGTGAGCATGTAATAAAAATGAATTTTGTCCCAGAAGGTCTATGGATGGGAAGCGGGATTTCTGTCATTAGCATAGCTGTATTTTTCTTATTCCAAGTTTTTGAAAGAAAGTTTATCATAAGTAAGAGTACTAAGAAAACTCAGGAAAGTATAAAAACCACACTTTAAATTTTGAAATAATAATAAATAGTTTCAAGGAGGATGCAGAACATGCTGCATGAATTTTCAAGAACAGAATTAGTCATAGGTACGGAAAACTTAGAAAAATTAAAAAACTCAAGAATCGCTATTTTTGGGGTAGGTGGAGTAGGTTCTTACGTTGTGGAAGCTCTTGCTAGAAGTGGTGTAGGAACATTGGATCTCTTTGATCATGATACCATTTCTCTAACAAACTTAAACAGACAATTAATTGCAACTCATGATACCATTGGAAAAGCAAAGGTAGAAGAATCTAAAAAAAGAGTTCTATCCATTAATCCTAAAGCAATAGTAAATACAAATAAAGTGTTTTATACAAAGGAAAATTGTCAGGAGTATCCCTTTGCATCTTATGATTATGTTGTGGATGCCATTGATACTGTATCAGCAAAGCTGTTATTAGTAGAGCAGGCAAAAGCAAGTGGGGTACCTATTATATCTTGCATGGGTACTGGAAATAAATTAGATCCCACAAAATTAGAAGTATCTGACATATCCAAAACTAGTGTTTGCCCACTGGCAAAAGTAATGAGACGTGAGCTTAAAAAACGAGGAATCTATAAATTAAAGGTAGTATATTCTAAAGAATTACCCATAAAAGCTCATGTAGAACCATCCTCTACTCAGGGTGACCAAAAAGAAGGTATCGTCATAGAAACCAAGGGGAGTCAAGGGCGTCCTGCACCAGGTAGCGTTGCATTTGTTCCTCCCGTTGCTGGGATGATCATCGCTGCAACGGTAATTAAAGATTTATCGTGTTGAATTAATTAGATAGTTATTGTATGATAGATAAGTATATAAAAATACATATTAAAAAAGATCGTTTTTTTGAAGTTTAAAGTAAATAATGAGTCATATAGAAAGGGCTCGTTAGAATATATATTTAAAAAGATTAGGGGAGAATCTAGTGAATTTAGAAAGTAAAAAGAAATTGGTTGCAGTGGTTGGCCAAGGGTGCGCCTTCGAGCAAGAGCCAATGAAAGACCATACAACCTTTCGCATTGGAGGGCCTGCAGATTTATTCTTATGCCCTCATTCCATAACAGAGATACAGCAATTAGTACGGATCTGTAAAGAAGATCAAATTCCCTATTATATTATGGGAAATGGCAGCAATCTTCTGGTAAGCGATGAAGGATATCGGGGAGTGATTATACAGATCTACGAGAATTTTAATCAAATTCAGATCGAAGGTACAGTGGTCACTGCCCAAGCAGGTGCTCTTCTTGCCCTTATTGCTAAAAAGGCATTAAAGGAAAGCTTAACAGGCTTTGAGTTTGCTTCTGGTATTCCGGGTACTTTAGGAGGCGCAGCTGTAATGAATGCAGGTGCCTATGGTGGTGAGATGAAAGACGTTCTATTAGAAGTTACAGCACTTACAAAGGAGGGAGAGATTCTCATCCTTCCAAAAGAACAACTAGAACTTGGATATAGAACAAGTATTGTTTCCAAAAAAGATTATATGGTTCTTGAGGCGAAAATTGGATTAGATCATGGAGATTACGAAAGCATATCTTCTTTAATGGAGGAGTTAACAGAAAAAAGAACATCTAAACAGCCCCTGGAGTTTGGCAGTGGAGGAAGTACCTTTAAACGACCAGAAGGATATTTTGCAGGAAAGTTGATTATGGATAGTGGATTAAGGGGATTTCAGATTGGAGATGCCCAAGTATCTGAAAAACATTGTGGCTTCGTCATTAATCGGGGCAATGCCACTGCAAAAGATGTTAGACAGGTTATGGGTCACGTTATTGATACGGTGAAAGATAAATTTGGAGTGACTTTGGAACCAGAAATTAAGATGTTGGGAGAGTTTAACACACCCTTGACACCATAAATACTTGAGGAGGATTTGGCTATGAAGTTGGTAATTGTAACTGGTATGTCTGGTGCAGGAAAGAGCGTAGCTTTAAAGATGCTAGAAGATATGGGGTATTTTTGTGTGGATAATTTGCCAATTCCATTCATGTTAAAATTTGCGCAACTATCATTTACTTCCTCTAGTAATATTGACAAAATAGCCCTTGGCATTGATACTCGTAGTGGACAAGCACTTCTAGAACTAGAACATGTATTAGAGCAATTAACCATATCTGGATACCATTATGAGATATTATACTTAGATGCATCAGATGAAGTTCTTGTGAAACGGTTTAAAGAAACAAGAAGAGTTCATCCTTTGGCA
The DNA here is from genome assembly GCA_018715425.1 of Candidatus Merdenecus merdavium. GTDB lineage: Bacteria > Bacillota > Clostridia > Lachnospirales > Lachnospiraceae > Merdenecus > Merdenecus merdavium. The sequence goes on along the minus strand of DVLR01000006.1, from coordinate 1,851 downwards.
GATGGAAACAGGGTAGATAAAGGGATTGAAAGGGAGCGTCACATTCTTGGTTTTTTAAGAAAAAATGCCGATTATATTATTGATACGAGTCAACTTTTAACAAGAGAATTAAAAAGAGAACTAGAAAAAATATTTATTGAACATGGGGAATTTAAAAATCTAATGGTTTCAGTGGTTTCCTTTGGCTTTAAATATGGAACACCCAATGATTCTGATTTAGTATTCGATGTGAGGTTCTTACCAAATCCATATTATATAGAAGAGTTAAGACCTTTAACTGGAAATGATAAAAAAGTACAAGATTATGTGCACCAGTCATCTATTTCAAAAGAGTTTTTAGATAAATTGGAAGATATGTTAAAGTTTTTAATTCCCAACTACATTATAGAAGGAAAGAATCAGTTGGTGATTAGTATTGGATGCACTGGTGGAAAACATAGATCTGTTACCTTAGCCAATGATATATATGAAAGATTAAACAAATCAACCATGTATGGCATTCGAGTAGAACATCGGGATATGTATAAGGATGGGGGAAAAAAGGACTGAAGAAAGTCGAGGTATTGCAATGTCGTTTTCGAGTGATGTTAAAGATGAGTTGTCTACGCAGATAAGCAGTGTAAGACATTGCCAAATCGCTGAATTAGCGGCGATCATAAGCCTCTGTGGCACAGTTATGATCAATATGGATGATCGATTTAGTTTGAAGATACATACTGAAAATATTGGAGTCGCAAGAAAGTGCTTTACATTAGTTAAAAAAACCTTTAATATTAAAGCTGAAATCTCTATTAGGCAAAATCTCTATTTTAAAAAAAATAGAGTGTATCAGATTCGTATTACGAATCATGAGGATACAAAGAGAATATTACAAGCTACAAAACTTTTAAATGAAGATATAGAAATAGAAGAAAACTTATCTCTTGTAAATAATATCGTAGTCCAAAACACATGTTGTAAACGGGCATTTATAAGAGGTGCATTTTTAGCAAGTGGATCCCTTAGTGATCCAGAAAAGTTTTACCACTTTGAAATTGTTTGCCCTACCATAGAAAAAGCAAAACAATTGCAAGAAATCATAAATAGCTTTGATCTAGATGCTAAAGTTACTAGCAGGAAGAGACATTTTATTGTGTATCTAAAAGAAGCGGATGGTATAGTGGATATGTTAAATGTAATGGAGGCTCACGTCGCACTAATGAATTTAGAAAATGTGCGTATATTAAAAGATATGAGAAATACGGTAAACCGTAAAGTAAATTGTGAGACCGCCAACATTAATAAAACTGTCAGTGCTGCCGTAAAACAAATGGATGATATCAATTATATCATTAACACGGTTGGGCTTGATAGTCTGTCTGAGGCTCTTCAGGAAATGGCTAATGTTAGATTACAATACCCAGAAGCGCCCCTTAAGGAATTGGGAACACATCTTAACCCACAAGTAGGGAAATCTGGTGTGAATCACAGATTAAGAAAACTAAGTAATATAGCAGAGGATCTAAGGAATCGCAAGGAGGAGAAATTATGATTAAAGAAACGATTAAAATTCAAATTCCAAGTGGATTAGAAGCAAGGCCAGTAGCCCTGCTCGTTCAAGTGGCAAGCCAGTATGAAAGTGAAATCTACGTGGAATGTGGATCAAAAAAAGTAAATGCTAAAAGTATCATGGGTATGATGACCTTAGGTTTAGCGGCAGGAGAAGAAGTAACTGTAATTGCAGAAGGCGATGATGAAAAAGAAGCTGTCTTAAATATAGAAAAGTATTTGAGTAGTAAATAGTATTAGTAGTAAATCGTATGATGTCAAAAGGCTATCCATAATCTCTTAGAAGAGAGATTATGGATAGCC
>DVLR01000079.1 GCA_018715425.1 Candidatus Merdenecus merdavium | reverse complement strand
ATAACATGCCCCTGCTTTAGGCAAAATAATCTGTTCAAAATTATTGTATATCTGACTCCAAAATACCGTCCCATAAGTATCATTTAGTTGTTCTATGGTCTGATACTTTTCCTTGAGCCAAAAAATAAACTTCTGCCGACACTCTTCACAGTAACAATGAGTAGTGTTTCCATGGCCGAGTTCATTATCGATTTGCCACCCTTCTATATGCGGATGTTCTCCATATCTTTTAGCTAAAAGTTCTACTAGTTTTTTTATTTTCTTGCGATAAACCGCACTATTAAAACAATAATGTCTTCTCGTTCCAAATAATTTTTTTTGCCCATGAACATCTTCTGGTAAGATCTCGGGATATTTGTCCACCATCCATTTTGGTGGTGTAGCAGATGGAGTTCCAAGAACAATACTAATCCCATGACCACCAAAATATTCAATTGCTTCATCCATCCAGGCAAAGTCATATACACCTTCTTCTGGTTCAAACAAACTCCAGGAAAATTCTCCGACTCTTATGACTTCGATACCAGCTTTTCGCATCAATCTAGCATCTTCTTTCCATCTAGATCTCTCCCAATGCTCTGGATAATAATCCGTTCCGATTCTCATGCTCGCCACTTTCCTTTCTTATCTTAGAAAACTAAAATCTAAATGAAACTGCTTTTAAATCTTTCTTATCGCTAGAATTTCCCACATAAGCTACATATGTAATATCTTCAGTTACAAATCTTTGTTCTATTTCACTGTAATACGCCATATCTGTCTTTCTAACCACTAGTTCGATTTCTTTCTCTTCCATACATTCTAGCTCTATCCTAGCAAAATCCTTTAGCACCTTCACAGGTCGATCAACTTTACTATTCTCACATCCGATATATAACTGAAGGACTTCTGCTCCCTTCATTGAGCCAGTATTTTTAAGTTTTACGGTAATTTTAGCAACATCTTCAAAAGTCTCAACTTTCGGTTCACTCATTGTAAATGTGGTATAGGATAGACCATATCCATAAGGATAGAGAGGCTTTTTATTTTCTTTCTCTAACTTGGCATATCCATGATAATAATCATACTCGATGCTTTCACAATCAGGATCAAAGAACGGATAATCATCTTCCTGTTTCGCCACAACATATGGAAGCTTTCCACTTGGGTTTATATCTCCAAACAAAATATTGGCAAGAGCATTCCCCCCTTCCATACCACTGTAGAAGGAAAAAATAATTCCTGGAACATCCTGCTCCCATTCATCTATTAGAATAGCACTACTTCCAATTAAAGAACAAACAGTATTTGGATTTATCCCTTTGATACCCTCTATTAGCTTTATATCTCTTTTATGTAAGCGCATCGACTCTCTATCTCCACCCATTTCTGCAATGTCACTTCTATCCGCTAAAAATTCTCCTTCATCCGAATGAATATATCCAGCCACAATGACAACCACATCGGCCCATTTTGCTAATTCTCTCGCTTTATCAAGATCAGTTCCATCAGAAAATAAAACTTGAGCCGTTGGCATTTTTTTCATAATACCCTTTAAGGGTGTAACCGTATAAATTGGATGAACTTTGCTAGAACCATGATCACCGATATTTTCGGTGTCTCCAAGAACTCCTAACACCGCTATTTTATCCACCTTTTCTTTCGAAAAAGGTAAAATATTCTGGTCATTTTTAAGTAGTACCATTGATTCTTCTGCTGCTCTTCTAGCTAGATCTAAATGTTCTTTGGAAGAAATAAGATCTTTGTGATAATCTCTTTCATCTCCTCGCGTTTCAAAATATAGGACAGTTCGAAGAATGCACCTTATGGATTCATCGATATCCTCCATGTTAATCCTACCTTCTTTCAATGCTTCTGGAAGCTCCTTGGTATAATGTTCAGGACATGGCATTTCTACATCCATTCCATTTTTTACAGCTTTAGTAGCCTCCTTAATAGCCCATAGAAAATCTGATAGCGTAAATCCTTCAAAACCCCATTCTTCTCTTAAAATATCTTTTAAAAGAAAACGACTTTCCGATGCTTGCTCGCCATATACTTTATTGTAAGCTCCCATAACACTTGCCGCACCTTCGTCTATGCAACGCTTAAAATGTGGTAAATACACTTCGTAAAGACTTCTTTTATCTAAAGTAACATCTGCTTTAAACCGTGCATTTTCAATACTATTTGCCGCAAAATGTTTGATACAAGCCATCACATTTTGACTTTGTACTCCCTTTGTTAAAGCCGCGCCCATTTCTCCCAGATGGTACTGGTCTTCTCCGTAACACTCCTGTGATCGCCCCCATCTTGGATTACGTGGAAGATTGATACATACACCACCAAAATAGTTGCCACCTTGTGCTCGAATCTCAGCACCAATCGCCCTGCCAATTTCTTCTTCAAGCTTTCTATCAAAGGTCGCCCCTCTTGCCATAGATACTGGAAAACAGGTAGAAGAACCAGTCACAACGCCTCTTGGTCCATCAATGAATCGTATATTTGGAAGTCCTAATCTCTCTACATCCATGGTACAGTAAGGTTTCATATTATAATGTTCTTTTATAAAAAGCTCATCCATGAATCTTTCTTCACTACACTGTCCAGACATAATTCCAATCTTCTCATCTAAAGTTAATTCTGGTATCACCTCTTCCACAAATGCGGCGATCGTTTCTTTACTACAATTTTCTGTTAATTTAGTCTGTTTCACAACATCTCTCATGATACATCCTCCTATTTCTTCTTCGTATATTTTCTCATATCAATGATCACTGCAAATAAAATAATCAAACCTTTTACGATATACTGCCAATACATATTGACACCGATAAAAGCGAGTCCGTAGTTGATAACGGTAAAGATCAGAACACCAATCAGAATGCCGCCTACTGTTCCGACACCCCCTGTCAAAGATACTCCTCCTACAACTGCTGCTGCTACTGCATCCAATTCATATCCGTTACCAGTTGTATTGGATGCACTTCCAATACGAGCCACTTCTAAAGTTGCTGCAAATGCATACATGGCTCCTGCCAAAGTATAAACCAATATCTGGATACGATTTACATTGACGCCAGACACCTTAGCGGCCTCTGGATTTCCACCTACGGCATACATATATTTACCAAACTTTGTTTTATTCCATAAATTCCAAACGATTACACTTACCACAATGGCAATGATAATCAAATACGGAACTCGAAAGCTCCCAATTCCAATAGATCCTGTTGCTATTTTTGTAAACTTACTATCAATTCCACCAATCGGTTGAGCACCATATGGAGGGCGATCAAAGTAGATCGATGCTAGTCCATATAGAACTAATTGCATGGCCAAAGTTGCTACAAATGGGGGAACTTTAAAATTGGATACTGCAATACCCGATATCATTCCAGCAATTGCACAAATTGCCATAACCACTAAAAAAGGTACAATAATAGGTAATTCTTGTAAATCTGGATACATTCTATAAGCATAAGATACCTGTTGCATAAGGGATCCAGATATCACCGCTGCCAAACCAATCATACGACCAGCAGATAAGTCTACTCCCTGAACAATTAATACCAT
>DVLR01000078.1 GCA_018715425.1 Candidatus Merdenecus merdavium | reverse complement strand
ACCGTTACCGTCACGTTGATCACATGAGTATCGTAAGTGATACCTGCTTGGTTTCCTTCCACCTCTTGGATAGTATACTGGTAAGTTCCTACTTCTGTATAAGTGATTGGATCAAAGTAAATCTTTCCTTGGGCATCGTTTTTCTTAGTCTGTAATACTTTTCCGTCTTGATCTCTTAGTTCAAAACTAAATCCATCAGCATCCAGTTCTTGTCCTTCTAGGACTTTCTGCGCTTCTAATACGATTTCACCTTCTGCTGGTTTGTAGGTATTGGTAAATACCTGATCTCCTTCATAGAGAGGTGTTGCTACTAACAGTCCATCTTCATTTACTGCTACTTTAACCGTAACGCCAATGATATTTGAATCATAAGTAACTCCTGGTTCCGTTCCTGAAACCTCTTGAATGGTGTATCGATACTCTCCAACAGTATCATATTGGATTTTGTCAAATACCACGTTTCCACTCACATCATTGGTTTTCGTTTGAAGTATATTTCCTTCTTCATCTTTTAAATCAAAACTAAAAGTATCTTCCGTTAGATTTTTTCCTTCTAATACTTTCAGTGCCTCTAATTCTATGAATGCTGGCACATGTGTATTGGTAAACTGTGTAACTTGCGTCTCTTCCGCAACGATAGAACCTGTATTTCCTGTACTTTCACTTACGTAACCTTCCTCAGAATAGTTGATTTCTTGAATGGTATATTTCGTATCTTTCGGAATATTACTAATGGTAATACTCTGTCCATCTGCAAGAGATATGGTGCCTTTACCATCTTTTATCTGGATTTCTCCAGAGGAATTATCTGTACCTGTGTAAGCGTATGTATCATTTACTGCCTGACCATTTGCACCCTCTAATGTAATGGTAAATTCAAAGGATTTTGTTTTATCTCCACGCTCACCTAATACCGTCTTGCTGATCGTTAGGCCTCCTACGGTACCATCCTGATAGTTCTTAACCGTAATCAGGTTGGCATCCTCTCCTGTCTTTCCATCGATAGAACAGGTAATAGTTTCTGAATCCTTTCTCTCTACGAACAGACTGTGGTCCGTATCATCGACATTATATCCTTCTGGTACACTGGTTTCTCTTAATATATATTTTCCTTCTGGCAGACCACGTAGTTTCAGCTTGCCATCATATCCAGTCTTGCCTTTTCTAATTACAGTGGTGCCATCTAGTGCATAAATGGTAAATTCTACACCTGCAAGTGGAGCTTTCGTTGCACCATCAACTTTGGTGATTTCAATCCATCCACTTCTACGCATGGTAGCACTTCCATCCCTATCTGTAATGTAATAAGATTGACTTCCGTCTTCCTGTACCTCGTCTCCACCGTACAGTTTTACTTGGTTAGTCACTGTTGTACCTGGCTCACCTGTAATATCCGTTAGATAAGTAAAACGATAAGCCTTTGCAGAGTCTGGCATTGTAAAGGATAGTACTCGTGTTTCATTATCATAAGAAACATTGGTTCCTAGCACTGGTGTTACACTCTCACCTTCGCTATAGCTACCATCTTGATTCAAAATTAGCTCTGTAATGGTGATATTATCATCTAAAACAAGCTTTCCGTTGGCATCCGTACGTAGATCCATACCAGAAGGTAGGGTATCTTCAAGTTTTGTAAATTCATTTTTAAGCTCATAAGGCTTGTAGTCTACGGTCCAACCTACAACACCATCATCTACCCATCTTGCCGTTTTAGATAATAGCTCACTTTTCACTGCTACATTACGATTGGATTCAATACCATCCCAATTTTCTGCTTTCATCGTAACCTTATTTGTTTCAGTAAAATAGCCATTCTTACTAAAATATCTATCTAATGTTTCAGCATTTGGTCTAGCTTTAATCAAAATAACATAAGGCTTGTTTAACTCGTCAAAAGTAAAGGTAATACTATCCTTTTCTTTGGTATATGTTAAACCGTCAACATTATCCAAGGCATCGCCTTTAGCTTTAACGCTACTCTCATTATTTTCATTCTTATCTGCCTCAAAGATAAGGTAATCCTTGCCTGGAAGAATCTCAGCTAACTCCCAACCGTCTGGCAACTGATCCGTAACCGTTATCTCCCCAAGAGGATGACCATTAGCCTTGGTCAAATCCAAACCATAGGAATTGACGCTGATACGGAAAATAGCTGATTTATCCTCATAATCAAATCCATGATCACCATTTGTTAGAATATCATTTACACCAGCTGCTGGATCCTCTGTATGACCAACGTTCAGCATCTCTTTTTTCAGGATCTGACTAGGGTATGGAACGTTTGCATTTGCGTGATTCAGCTTTTTGTTACCACTGAATAAAAGAGCTGTATTGGATACATTAGTGGTTTTATTTCCTGCAAATATATCTGGATTCGTAACAATAGATTCAAAGGTGAAAGAAGTTTTTTCTTTGCTAAAACCAGTCACTTCAAGTAAATCTCCTACTCGTTCTCCATCTTTCATCACTGGAATCACTTCTATTTTTAATGACTCTCTACCATCAAAGGAACCTTCATCATATCTCTGGTTATACTGTGCAACCAAAGAACTCTTTACCTCATCATCTACTCCATCAATCTCTAAATCATTCAGTTGAACGCTTCCCTGTTTTCCATAAATCAGTAAATCATAAACTTTCAAATCTGGTATTTCCTGATCTCTGGCATTTACGTCCACTGTCCATTTGATCTTTTGATTCTCTCGGTCAGATATTTCGCCCTTTTTCCCAATAGCATTATATCCGATCCCTATTGAAACTTCATTGCTTCCAATTCCATTTCCATCCTGTTCTTCCCAGCTAATGGAAGCTTTATTCTTATAGGTTGTTACACCAGCAACGTATTCATCATCTGGCACTTTAGATACGATGGTAAGCAAGACTTTCGTGTCTGGAATGCGGTCTTCTCCCTTATTTATATTGCCAATTTCATATTGCCCTTCATCATTAGGTGTAATAGCTGTTTCATCACCCCATTTTTCTCCGTCCCAATATTGTACGGTTGCCTGCTCAAGAGTAAGACCATCTGGAAGGAGATCCGTAATGACAGGATTCTTTAAGGTTGCTTCCATCTGATTGGCAGTGATCGTCCATGTGATGGTACGATCTTTCGGGTTGTATACACCACTGTTGCCATCACCATCTTCTTTCTTTCCCTCTTTTTTTATCCATTCAGGTGTAAACGTAACTCCACCTGAACCTTCGGTGATGTATTGATCTTCTTCGTATAGCTCCGCTTTATTATCAATTGTTTGGTTACCGCTTCCATAGTATTTATCCTCTGGAATTTCTGTCTTAAACTTAATGGTTTGTTCTCCTGTTGAGTTTTCTGGAAAAGTATAGCTTAACTTCCCTTCCTCCACTGTAGGATCTTCCACCTTCTTATCATTAACGGTAAAAGAACCAGGTACGTATGTTCCCACATTGGTTAAGTCATCTCTTAATTCATAACCTCCAACTCCAAGATCTACGTCCTGAGTACCCTTTTTTCCTGAAACCGTTACGGTCCATTCCACTGTCTTCTCATCTAATTTCACTTCTCCTGACTTTTTCAAGTCATAGGTAAGCTCCACTGGTGGTTTTTCAAATTTATACTCCTTATCCAGGATAACAATGACTTCAGCTCCCGAACCTGATTCTCCACCATCTTCTTTAAGATCAAATGTAGCATTAAAAAGAGCACTTACCTCACTCATTACTCCATTAAAAATATCATCATCTCCATCAAAATCTACTATGGCAGTTACTACTCCATCTATTTCTTCAAATGTAACATGACCCAGTAAATCCCCAGTTGCTGTTTTAAGTTCAATTGGTGTTGATGACTCAGGCAATTGAAAGGAATTACTTAAAGGGAAGTAAGCAAAATCCCCTTTTTTAACGTATAGATCTGAGCTTTCATCATGCCCATCACCCAGAACTGGTACACCGAAGGAAATCCCAATAGTTAGAGGTCTGTCGTCTAAAACCACATCACCTTCTTGAATCTCTTTTTCATCTTGTTTTACTGTTACATTTTGCCCAGTAAGGAGATGGGAAACATCTTTTCCTTCTGAAGCTTCACCTTCTTTTGCAACAATATCTTTGGTGTTTGATTCTTGAATAGAAGTGTTGGTTTCCAAACTAGGTATGATGACTTTATATCCTTTCCCTAAGATGGATACACTGTGTTCTCCAGGACTTCTGGAATCTTCATCATCCTCATAGGTAAGGTCTAAGTGAAACTTAGCTGTTACCTTTCCTTGTGTTTCATTAAAAATTGATTCTTTTCCATCGAAGATCACATTTGCAGTGATTTCTCCTGTAGTTTTGTCTTTTGCCAATTCCACATGTCCCATTACAAGGCCATCTGCTGTTGTCAGTTTAGCACTTTTATTGGTTAGATCAAAACCCTTTGCTACATGAAAGGCTGCCTTATCTCCTTTTTTAATGGAAACCTCCTGAGAAGATTCCTCTCCACCCAAAGGCACGACAAATGAAATATCTGCCGATACAGTTTCTGTGGCCGATACGGTACCGCCCTCAATAATTGCAGTTTCATTCTGACTGATCATGGCAGTTACATCCTTCACTACGGAAGTTCTATCCGCTCCCCCGTCATCAGCATAGGTGATGTTTACAGGTAGGACGCTAAATAGCATTAATATTGCCATGATACAGCTGGTAAATACTCGCCATTTTTTTCTTTTAAACATGTCATCTCTCCCTTCTAAAATTTGATATCGAGTACTTTATGTGGTAAGTTTCTCCTGTTTTGAGCTGTTTTCTTACCTTCTTTATGGAATCTATACCTCTTGGGTATTGTATCATATCCATTATATTACACAAAGTACTTATATATGAATAATATACGAATTTCCATTTTATTGCTTGAAAGAAAAAGATAGTAATGATTCCTGTTTTTCCAGCGTGGACTAGTACTATCCATTGTATTTCTACTTTTAGAAATTTTAACTATTTTATTTTCCCGATCTAGAAAGTGCAAAAATAAAGGGTTTTTTATAGTGTCTTTTATGGCCTAATCACCTTAAATTTTCATCTTTCTCTATTAATTTGCATCGTATGGTGGTTCTGGCTTCACCACCCAAAGTACAAGTAAATAATGTAAAATCCCAATCACCAGATACCATATCTTCTACTTGTATGGAAGTTAATTCTTCTTTCTTCTCCACAGAAAAATCAAAGGTATGATCCTTCATATCTTTGAATCTGATAATATCGCCAACTTCCAATTGATGTAATTTTCCAAAATGGACTTGATAATTATGGGCTAACAGAATCATATTGTTTAAATAGACAGAACCTTCATATCTTCCAGGAGCGATTTTTAGATCTTCGTATGACCAAGAGCTTAGAACGGGAAGTTCCAGTCCTAAGCTCGGTATGATTACGTATCCTATATATTCCTTTCCATCTATGACGACTACAGGCATTTCCATATGGGGATTCTTCAGGTAATCAGGTCCTTCCTCTTCTCTATCAGCCACCTGATCTAGGTTCTCTTTTTGAAGCCTTTCCTTTACTGAATCTATTCTCTTTCCTACTTGATAGTCTTCCAGCATATTGTATGAAAAAAGTAGGATTCCTCCTAATATACAAATAGTTCCGAGTATAAAAAATTTATTTGGTTTTCCCATTTAGGATTCCTCTTTCTTTTTTCTTTGTGCAAAGATGAAAGCCATGGTTAAGACCAGCACTCCCATGATTCTATACCCATATACACCATGGCCACCTGTTGCTGGAAGAACGTATCCTTCTTGCAGAGTATTCGTAATAGAAATTTCTCCTTCTTCTATCCCATCGTTGTTTCCATATGCAACGTGAAACCCATCTACTTCTACTTCCTTGACGTAATAATAGCACCTTGCTCCATGGTAGGGTTCCTTTGGCAAATCACTATACATCCAAGTATGCTTCCAATCATTCTCTCTACTTAAGGTTATGGTTTCAACATATTCTTCTATGATTTCCTCTGTGC
>DVLR01000001.1 GCA_018715425.1 Candidatus Merdenecus merdavium | reverse complement strand
TATCCGTATCATCATCAATCCTGGCAGTCGTAATAACTTTCCCTTGATCCAATATCTCAATAAGGATACCGTCTCCTCCTGTATGCTTAACTCCCACTTCAATACTTGCTGGATTGTAAGAAAGCGTTCTGATTTGAACCCCTTCAATATCTATATGATTGCGCTGTGATACTAATAACCATACTGGACGATAGATACCAGAACCAGTATACCATCGACTGTTTGGCATATCCTTATTATCTGCTATTACTTTTAACGTATTCTCCTTACCATATCGTATATGTTCGCTTGCTTCCACGTAGAATTGTGAATATCCATAAGCACATCCTCCGATTTCTTTATCATTTAAATATATTTTACTATTTTTATAAACTCCTTCGAATTGAAAGGTAACATATTTGTTTTCCCAGTGTTCAGGCACCATAAATTTCTTTTCATAAACATAAACACCACCTGGAAAAAATGCCCCTGCACTGCCAGATAAACTTTTAGGATCTCGTTTCTCAATAATCATTGCGTCATGAGGCAAATCTATGACCCTTTTTTCTCCTTCATCTTTCTTGTAATAGATCCACTCGTGATTAAAATTAATCTTTTCCATTTTTACTCCTCTTTAACACCTGCTAACTTTTCTTCCCTCACTTTGTTAACTTCTGGCATGATCTTATCTAATTTATAAAACAAAAATACAATTGCTACGATAGAAAATAAAACAGCTGGAACAATTCCCATTGCTATTCGAATAACAAGCAATGCAGAATCTGGTTGTACTGAAATACTCCCATTATATCCTGCTTGCTCTAACATGATACCTAAAAGACCAGTTCCTGCCGCACTTCCTATCTTACCAACAAACCCTTTCATTGCACCGATTGTTCCATCCATACGTTTGTATCCTCGATATTCATTATAAGAACCACAATCAATCATCAACAAATCAGTCAAGTAAGTCATTGGCAAAGATCCTATACCCATACAAATAACACCAATAATAACAATTGACATATTTCCACCAGAAACAAACATGATGAGCCCTGATGCAATATATGCAATACATCCAAAAATGATCATTTTCCCCATAGCAATTTTTTTCATCAACATCGGGAAAAAGAACAGTAATGGTACAACAACAATTCCCATTGCATTTGCTGTGCCCATATTATTAATATTGCCAGTAACCCACTGATAAAAATATTGCGCTACGCCCATTCCCGTTACTAAACTATATACACACCACTGGAAACACACCATATATACGTATGGATTTTTTCTTAGTAAAAGTCCAACATCTTTTAAACTTGCTCTCTCTTCTTTTACTTCCGTATCTGCAACTTCCTTTACAAACACAAATCGGAGGATCCCGATAATAGCAAATGGTACGGCTATACTTAATACTAAGGTACTCCATCCACCTGGTGATGTTGCAAATTTCCCCATCAATATCGGAAAAGATATACTCATTGAAATAGAACCTAGCATTATAATAATTCCACCAAGAGATGCCAATTTGACACGTTGTTCTTCTTCTGGAAATGCACGAACCATAAATACATTCTGGCAAGCACTTAATAACGTGATACAAATGCCCTGAACGGCAGTATAAGTTATAAATACCCATGCACCCTTTACCACCATACTTGCCTCACCTGGCATTGAGAACATCAACCAAGTAGCTACCCACGCTCCTATGATAGCAAACTCATATGGTCTCCCCTTTCCAAAACGAGTTTTGGTTCTGTCTATAATGAATCCTGCCAGTATATCCGTCACTCCATCAAATAACTTGCTCGCCATTAGCAACGTACCTACCAATGCTGGTGACATTCCCATCGTATCCGTACAATAAATCATTAAATAACTTAGTACAATAAAGTTAATTGCCGCAGACACACCTCTCGTTTGCCATGCCCAGAACTTACCAATCCCTATTCTTCCGGGTTTATCCTTCCTTGTTTTTACTTCTTTTCCTGACATTTTTCCCCTCCTGTATATCCCATGTGATAACAATAATCTCCACTCTTTACTTCATGCTTCTGACCATCTGGTAATATAATCGTAGCCGCTGTATTTACTGGAATTGATATATGAAATATAAACTCCGTTTTCTTCCTTTCCCAACTACTTTTCACCTCTCCATATATACTTTGATATTCGGCTTTTGCAAATGTAAGGCTTCCACCTGGAATAGGTTCGATTTGAAATTGTTGTTTCCCCCGCACTTGTATGCCTGCTACTGTATGAAAGAACCATTCACAAACTGCACCTGGAGAATAGTGGTTATGACTCGCCGTACCTTCCCAATCTTCCCATACAGTAGTGGCTCCAGCCTTTACTTCTGCCAACCAACTGGGAGCATTTTCATTTTCTAATATTTTGTAAGCCGTCTCTACATGACCTGCTTTTGTTAATACAGGCAAAATAAACGGTGTGGAAAGGAAACCTGTTCCAATACAATATCTTCTGTTTTCTACTGCTTTAACTAATCTTTTTTCCAGATTTTCTCTTATTTCTCCTTCTACCAATCCTAATGCTAATGGACGTACTAATTTTGCCTGTCGTTCTGTATCAATAGTCCCTGTACTCAAAAACAAATATTCATACGCCTTCTTTGCTCCTTGGGCATATTCTTTGAATAAGGCTCCATCTTCCTTTTTACCAAGCTCCTCTGCAATTTCTGTCATATGTTTCATGGTATAGTGTAGATAAGCTGTGGCTTCTTCGGTATGTAATACCTTCATTCCTATTTCTTTATCTTTAAACTCTTCTGGCTCCAACCACTCGCCTAAATGCATTCCTTTTTCATAAACATATTTGTTATATGGATTTTTCTTTGCTTCTGCTTTACTTTTATGACCTGTATTTTTAATCATAAACATTGCATATTTCTTCATCATGTCATAGAACTCTATTAAAATTTCTCGTTCCCCATAACATTTCCAATAACGATATGGAATCAAAACAATCGCATCACCCCAACCTACAGAACCGCCTGTGTTATCATACAACATACTTGCTCCTTGATAAGGCACAACAGCACTAGATTTTCCATTTTTGAATTGTCCATCTCTAATATCCAATAACCACTTTCTAAAAAATGGTGCTACATTCATTAAATATGCTGCTGTTCGAAAGAAAATTTGTCCATCTCCAGTCCAGCCTAAGCGTTCTCTGGTCGGACAATCCGTTGGGACATCTAAAAAATTACTTTTCATACTCCACACTGTATTTTCAAAAAACCGATTTATTCTTTTGTTGGAGCAAGAAAATGTGCCGCTCCGTTCCATATCCGAATAAACTGCAATTGCTTTAAAGTCTTCTGCCACAAAGGGCACTTCCGTTTCAATCAGAGCATATCGAAAACCAAATACAGAAAACTCCATTTTATACGTATCCTCATTACCACTACAAAGAAATTCAATTTCTTGCTTCGGTGTTGGTTGCAACTCTCCGTGAATCTTATCTTCCTTTCCAGTAATTAGTAATAGTTCTGTTATCTTCCCAAACTCTTTGATCGGCTTTTTTACTTGGATATTTTTTTGTGTGAATTCACCATTCTCATCTATGATTTCTCCGCACAGAAGTTTTAGTTTCTGTCCCTTCTCCCCTTTAATACGAAAAGATAGAAACCCTGCTATATTCTGCCCAAAATCAATTACTGTTTTTCCCGATGTCGTTCGTATTAATTTCCCACTAAAAAGTTCCTGCTCTACTGGCTCTACATTGTTCGCTGCTGTAGGTTTTATTACTTCTATTGTTTCTTTTGCATTGCCATTATAAGAAGGCATATAAGAAGCATCATAAATTTCACCATCTTTTAAATCCGCAAAACGAATGGGACCGTCATTGCTCCATTGAAAGGAAGCATCGCTACCAATCGTTTCTCTAAATCCATCTTCATACTCAATTTCCATCTGACACAACACTTTCGTTTGCCTACCAAAAACATTCGTCAAACCAAAACATCCAATAGATCCCCGATACCAACCATCTGCCAATTGAACTTCTAATCGGTTCTCTTCTTCTGTATTTAACAAATCTGTTACATCATAAACCTGATATTGAAGACGAAAACGATAATCTGTACATCCTGGTGCAAGGCAAAAACGTCCTACACGTTGACCATTTACTTCTGCCTTGTATAAACCACAGGCCGTTATATAAAGTCTAGCCGACCTCATTCCACTGCGAACTGCAAATTTCTTCTTAAAATAATCTACTGGGTAACGAACGTTTTTTCTCGGTTTATAATCGCCAGTAATCCACTTAGCCGTCCAATCGTCCTCATCCAGTAGCCCCATTTCAAAGGTATCCTCTACGATTTCACCAGGCAAGTCCCTTTCATCCCATAATCGTACTTGCCAAAGAATCCGATCACGACTCAATAAATTTTTTCCCCCATAGCGGATATTCGTCATCTGAGATGAAGCTATCTTACCAGAGTCCCACAAGATCTCCTTCTCTCTTTTTACTATAATTTGGTAAGCGCTCTGCTCTATACCTTCACTGCAATTCCAAAAGAAACGTGGCTTTACAACGTCTAATCCCAAAGGCTTTGTTAAATATTCCACCTTTAAACCTACTGCCTTCATCTCCATCCTCCCTTCCTTTTCACCACATATATCAGCGAATTATTTATGCTTACTATAAAACAGAGTCCTTTTTTCGTATACACATTTCTTTGTTTTTTTATACACTTTTGTTTTAAACAAAAAAAAC
>DVLR01000005.1 GCA_018715425.1 Candidatus Merdenecus merdavium | reverse complement strand
AATTATCACTGTTTCATACGGAAGAAAAAATCCCACTATTATCCGAGGTATTAACCTTGGTAAAGGGCTGTGTTCCATTACTCATCGAAATCAAGCTGCCCATTCGCAGTACCAAAACCTGCGAATTACTGAATGAAGTATTAAAAGATTATCAAGGACACTACTGTATTGAATCTTTTAATACCCTAGCCATTGGATGGTACAGGAAAAACCGTCCTGATATTGTCAGAGGCCAACTCTCTTCTAAACTTACGAAATCTATATCGGAAGCTGGATTTTTTTTAAATTTTATTGTGGAAAACTTACTTTCTAATTTTCTTGGCAGACCGGATTTTATTTCATACTGTTATACAGATACTGCGAAACTTAGCTATTGGCTAAATAAGCATTTGTTTTCTGCTATGACCATGGCTTGGACCATAACGTCACCAGATATATATGCCTCAACTCTTACCAAATTCGACTCTTTTATTTTTGAAGGATTCCATACTAGAGCATAAGACAGTATTTGTAAATAACTGATCTATCTAAAAAAGAGATTGAATCAATAATCTCCATAACTAAAAATACCGCTATGGATAGGGAGTTATTTCTCCCATTCCATAACGGCTGATTGTTTGTTTATTCTTTTTTCTTGTATAAATTTTCCTACTACTTTTACTATTTCAGCTTTATAAATCACTACGTAAAAAAATATTGCCATTCCAATTCCAGCGATGACATCGATCACAGAATGTTGTTTTAAAAACATGGTTGATAAGATAATCGATACCATTAAAAGGAAGGAACCATACTGTATACCTTTATGTTTTGATAAGTTTTTACTTTTATGAATGGCTATATGGGCTCCTATGGAATTGTATACATGGATACTCGGTAAAATATTGGTTGGTGTATCTGCAATATAAAGCCCTTTTACCATTGTTGTAAAAATGTTTTGTCTTGGAAACTCTGTTGGCCTTAAATACTGTCCGTTGGGATATAGGTAGGATACAATGATAAAAATTGTCATTCCTACACATAAAAAGGAAACCAAGTTCCAGTAGTCCTCTTTGTTCTTCACCATGAAATATCCTACTGTAACTGTGATATACATAAACCACATAAAGTATGGTACCACAAAATATTCACAAAAAGGAATATAATCGTCAATCCAAAAATGAATTTCATGAAAATTTGATGATAAGGTAACGGTGCTTTCCAAATGCATGAAACAGATCAAATATATAATACCATATATAGGTATAATGAATGCGTGTTTATATTTCTGTAGTAGCTCCAATCCAAATTCCCCTTCTTTTTTAATGTATAGGAATTATAACACATGGTTTTTTTTATAACAACTCAATACTCCAATAATTAATTAAATCTTAATCAATAAGGACTTATTTCCCAATTATTTTAGAATTTTTTAATTAAATCCAAAAAATTTTCTTGTAATCTGGTAAGCAGCAATAGAGACTTTTCTTCCACTCTTACCCGGTAAATTCATGGCTCTACCTAAAATACCGAAACGAAGTTTATAGAATAACTTAGCATCCTTTTTCTTTAAATAACGCCACAATTCTTGTTTCTTTTCAAAATTTTCATCGGTTCCTGATCGAATTAACATAATAGATGATACTGTCATAATAATATTTAAATAACTCATCATATATTTTCTTAAATTTCTATTTTGTACGCTTCTCATATCGAAGGAATCAATCATAATTTTATTCACTCTAATCTGTTGATCAATACGCCTGATCATAACTTCTTCATTTACTGATTGATCATCCCTTCCAATAAAGTAGCGATAAAAATTCACATCTAAATAGTATAGAGTCTTAACGAAGGGAAGTGGCTGATAAACGAAGAGATTGTCCACATAAAAAGTATGTTTTGGTAACTTTAATCCACATTCTCTTAAAAGTTTCGTACGATATATAATAGAGTGCATTAAAATATATTGAGTTTTACGTAATGAATGCATGTTATCCCAGGTAAAGATTTCTCCTTGAGGAAATGCATTTTTATAGCTCATTACTTTTTTCCTTTTTACACCTTGCTTTTCGTATACAAAGTTACTGATTAGTACATCTAATACTTGTGGCCCACCGATGACATTTCTTAAGGTTTGTAAAATCTTTTTGTAAGCTTCTTCATTTACCCAATCATCACTATCAACTACTTTATAATAAAGTCCTGTAGCATGAGCAAGACCTGAGTTAACAGCTTCGCCATGGCCACCGTTTTCTTGATGTATGGCTTTTACAATGGTGGGATAAGCGGCTGCATATTCGTCTGCTATTTGTGCTGTTTGATCTGTCGATCCATCGTTTACTATGATAATCTCTACCTCTTCGCCACCTGGAAGAAGAGATTCCACGCATTTTCTCATGTATGCTTCTGAATTGTAGCAAGGAATTGCTATTGATAATAATTTCACTTTACTCCTCCTAGATTTTCACCACTTTTATCTTTATTTAATAATTTTTCCGATAAGGCTAAAGCATGATAGACCATGCCATCCATATTGAAATAACGATATTCCGCCAATCGCCCAAGTAAATAACAATGTTCATGTTTTAAAAAACGGTCTGCATAACTTTGGTATAACTGATCGTTCTCTTCATTGTTAATTGCATAATATGGAATCTGACCTTTTTTAGCATCATAATCCCTAGGATATTCTTTTACAATCGTGGTCGTATCTATATCTTGCCCCGTTAAGTGCTTAAATTCGGTAATTCTAGTATACTCTTCACTAACTGTATAATTAACAACGGAATGACCTTGATAATCATTTTGTTTAAAATTTTCAAATACGAATTCTAGAGAACGATAAGGTAATTGGCCTTCATCATAATTGTATAATTCATCTATAGGTCCAGTATATATCACATTACCAGTAAATGGTTTCCCCCCATAAATAACCTGTCCATCTTTAAAGGTTAAAATACTTTTACTATTGGTATTTAACTCTACATCTATATTAGGATGTTCTAACATATTTTGAAACATGGATGTATACCCTAATAATGGTACCCCTTGATATTTGTCTCTAAAATAACGATTATCATGAGAAATAACGATTGGAACCCTTGCTGTTACACTAGGATCTATTTCCTCTGGCTTTTTTCCCCATTGTTTCATTGTGTAATATAAAAATATATTCTCATAAACATAATCTGCTATTTTTTGAATATCTTCATCTTCATTTTCCCGAAGTTTTAAAATAGGTACTCTAGAATTCAAACCATAGGCAGTAATTAGTTTTTCTTCCAGTTCCTTGGCTTTTTCCTCTTCATACACAAAATAAAGGGTATTTAAATTGAAGGGAACAGGAATCAAACTTCCATGAACATTTGCTACAACTTCATGATCAAACATATACCACTTGGTGAATCTTGATAGATAATCAAAGACTTCCTTTTGGTTGGTATGAAAAATATGGGGTCCGTATTGATGAATCAACACTCCTTGTTCATCTTTTACATCATAGCAATTCCCACCTATATGATCTCTTTTATCCACAACTAATACTTTTTGATTACCTTCTTCTGCAAGCTTTCTAGCAATAACTGATCCTGCAATTCCAGCACCTACTACTATACTTTGATACAATGTCTTTTCCTCCATATCCATTGAACTACTTTTCTTAAAGAGTCCCGCTAACTATTATACCCTTTTTCATTAAATTTTCCAAGGAATATCTTTTAACATTATCTTAAGATTCTTTGTACTTATCTTGCCCTAATCGAATGTTCATATACGCTGTATAGGCTGAAAATGCTGCTGGAATACTGTAGTGTTCTTCTGCCTTTTTAGGATCTTCAAAAATTAAGTCTAAAGAATTATCCTTTTCTTCTTTATTGGTTAAATCTTCAATCCGTATGACGTAACCGATCATTCTCCATTCCACATGACTAAAAATATGTTTGGCTGTTTCTAAGGGCTGTATTCTAAGGGGACGAAATCCTGATACTTCCAAATAGTCTATTACTTCCTCTTGTGTTAGGTGACCTGATAGATTCGGTAATTCATAGAGGCCTGGTAGTAGTCCTTTGCGATCTCTTTTATGAATTCCAACCCGATCTGTTTCCTGAATCACAAGAACTGTTTTTTCCTCGATTTTTCTCTTTTGTTTTTGTTTCTTTTTAGGAAACTCATCGATTCTACCTGTTTTAAAAGCTTGGCAACAGAAAGCTACTGGACACTCTTGGCATTTTGGTACTCCATTTGGAACACAGATGATGGCTCCTAATTCAATCAAAGATTGATTAAAGTCTCCAGGACGGTCTTCTGGGATAATTTCCATCACTTGTTTTTCTACTTCTTTTTTAACCGATTGCTTTAAGATATCACCTTCATTAAGAGTCAGTCTCGTAATCACTCGTAGTACATTTCCATCTACTGCTGGTGCTTTCTTCTGATAGGCAATAGACGAAATAGCTCCTGCTGTATAACTTCCTATGCCACTTAAGGTTAGAAGCTCTTCATAATCAGAAGGTAGTTGTCCACCAAATTGTTCCATGACCTGTAAGGCGGCTTTTTGCATATTTCGAACCCTATTATAATACCCCAAACCTTCCCATAACTTCATCAACTTGTCCTCTTTGCAAAAAGCTAAATCTTCAATGGTGGGTAGGGCTTTTAAGAAACGATCATAAAAAGGTTTAACAGCTTCGACTCTAGTCTGTTGCAACATAATTTCTGAAACCCATACTTTATAAGGTTGAGGATCTTCCCTCCAAGGCAGTATTCTAGCCTGATGATCATACCATCTAAGCATAGGTTTTACTATACCCTCTTCCAATCCCTTACCATCATAATTTTTTTCATCTCGTTTCATATCTATATCTGAGGAATGTTTCTTATTTGTACTCATTTTATCTCCTTACTATCTGTGTATAATCATTGCAAAACTTCATAAATACCATAGATATTTGAAGAAAATAGATCATATCTATAGGTATTCCCTTGCCCCTAATCAATATGATCTAAATGCCTAAATATCTTCACCAGTTGATATCCTTTATAAATCCATATGCATTTAAGAAATAGAGAACATATCCTTACTATAATTCCACTGGTATGGGGCTATCTATAGTAATACTATCTCTAGTAATGATACAATCGTAAGCAAGTATACGGACACCTGCTAATTTAGCCCTTTTTAATGCCTCTGCAAACTCTGGATGGGTCTTGTCATTGGGGATAAAGGATGTGACGCCTTTCATTTGTATCACAAAAAAGATATATGCTTCATAACCTTCTTCTTTACACTTAATAAGCTCCTCAATATGTTTCACTCCTCTTTGTGTAGGAGCATCTGGAAACATGGCTACATGGTCCTCTTCTAAAGTAACCCCTTTTACTTCCATGAAAATCTTTTTTCCTTCTCCTTCTACATAAATATCAAATCTGGAATTCCCATACGTCTGCTCTCGTTTTAAAAAAGTGATTTCTTCCAAAAAATTCCCCTCTTTGATCCAATCTTCCACTACCTTATTTGGGACCTGAGAATCCATGTTAACCAATGTATCTCCTTTATAAACACTGATTAAATCAAGTTTCGTCTTACGATTTGGATTCTCATTCCTCTGAGTATATATGGATGCTCCTGGAATTAAGAGTTCCTTACATCTTCCAGTATTCTTAACGTGACAAATTTCGCTTTTCCCCTCAATCGATACTTCTGCAATAAATCGATTGGGTCTCGCTAGAAAAATGCCCTCTTCTATATGGTTGTACTTCATGATTCCTCCATCTAATGCAATCCTTTTGCACAACGAGATCTTTCATAAATCTCTTCTAACTGCTTCAATCCTTCACTAAGGTTGTGCTTCTTATACTGATTCATCGTCTTTTATTATATCATACAAACTATTAAGCACCAACCAGTTCTGGGGAAAGGCTTTCA
>DVLR01000077.1 GCA_018715425.1 Candidatus Merdenecus merdavium | reverse complement strand
AATTAACAATAAGTGCTGTATTGGCCATACCACCATTGTTAAATATAATTCCCGAATACATAAAGTATTTCAGTAAATAGCCTGGCGAGGGCGTAAGCCTCTTCCATAGCTTAATCTTAACATAAATGTGAATGAATATCAAATGAAAACAAATAACTTTTATCTATTTTATTTATTTGTAGTATTATCATTAGGGTTAATTGAAAATTGGAAACCACATAATATTCTTTTTATCGTCTGTGGTGTATTACTGGTCATCGTAAATTTAAAAAAAGCAAAAGAGGAAGAGGTAGAATGAATCATTTAAAGGAAATTAGATTAAAGCAAGGATTGAGTCAATCACAACTTGTTAAACAATCAAATGTATCACTAACTGTGATTACTAAATATGAACAAGGTCAAAGAAACATAAATAAGGCCAGCGGCGAAACACTTTACAAGCTGGCTACCGCTCTAAAGTGTTCTATGGAAGATTTATTACAACTAGAAAACATGGATACCCCCTAGTAATTAGAGGGGTATTTTTTATAAAAAATTTTGTTATTTTGGTAATAAGAAGATATTTGGTGGGTGTGCCCTTTCCCACATTTCTTTTGACCCAAAGGGTGCGTAGCAGCACATTCTCTACTTCAAATATTTTCTCCCGCCCATAAAATGAAATCAATACCAAATATATCTATATCTTTCTGAGAATTTATTATGCTCACTCAGTTTCTCTATTGCCTTAATCGTCTTGCTAAATCCATATTTCACAAAAGACTCTTCATCTTCTCGACTATATGAATAATTGATAACTTCTTTTTTTATGAAGGTCATATTCAATATGGCCTTTATCACATTTATTTGCGTCCAAAAAATAATCTGTAACAATTATGCCATTATCGTTTTTTAGATTTATTAAGGTTACCATAATATTCATCAGCCGCCTTTCGATAATTATATTTTTTCTGAGCCAAAGCATGTGCCTCATCATGTGAAAGATTCGGATTTTTAGCCTTTAACCCCATCTCATGTAGTTCATGTTCTATAAGCGTTCTGTCATGTTTCTGGATACGCTTTCCGTCTGTCAGCCTCTGCCAGCTCTGGGCTATTGCGCAATCCTCGTCAAATCGTCTCCATATCTGCAAATCTTCATCATACAAAGATTCATCCATGAAAAGATAATCTTTTATCCTCTTAATCTCCAATTCGTCTTTGCCTAAGTTCTGTGCAATCTTCTTATAATCCGAGGTACGCTTTCTAATTTTAGGATAAAACTTTTTAGCAAACGCCTGACCTCTCTCACTCTCCAGATCTGTTATACTTGCTCCTGACTTTATTTTACCACCTTTATCAGATTTTACAACACTTTTTGCCTTAATCTTCTTCCATTCTTCTGTACTACCACCTTTATCTAGAAAATCGAGCCAGTTGTCAAACTCTTCCCTGTCCATGTATGCAGCGGTGCTACATCGACAATGGAGGTGCGTTGGTGCCTGGAGCCATATCAGCGACTTTAAAAGGTTTATCGTCCAATGCTTTGCAAATCGTAAAGGAGAATGTATATGGCTAAGAAAAAAACAAAAAGAGAACCTATATAAGTTAGCTGATATCGTTATAAAAGCTTTCACTGGAATGGGAGCCTTACTATCAGGTATTGCTAAACTTATAGAAGTTCTCAAATAGGATAAGGGGAGGAAACTCCCCAACTCCTAGCTTTATTCTAACATGTATAAGTATAAATGAAAAGTAAATTCAGCAGCTTAGTTTTAATATTTTTCTTGTTTATGCAGTAGCATCAGATTGGGATATATCAGGATGTATTTTTGTAATACTATCATCTATCTACTCGCCGAAACAACTACTGAAATAAAGAGGTATGTCATTGAAACTAAAAGAAATTCGTAATCAAAAGGGGTTGACCTTAAAAGCACTGGCTGAGTTAAGTGGTGTACCTCAACGCACAATTGAAGATATACAGAAAAATGACAATTTCGTTGAAGAATCCATATAGCTATCCTTGCCTTCCAACCTCGTTTCTTCTTCCACTGTCTTTTTCTGAACGGTGTGTTTTGTCCCCCAAAATATTTATTGTTTTCATCGCTACTCCTTAAAACTGGGTATAAAAATAACACCAGCCATTATTGACTGATGCTATCTATTGATCAATTACCTTGAAATATTTCGGAGGATATAAATAATCCTCTCCTGAATCATCCACAATGCGGTACCAGCCCCTTTCAGTGGCCAAAACCTCATAGATTTTGTCATGAGTTAATACCAAATATTCAGTTTTCCCCAGATATTTAACTTTCAACCAATCATCTCTTCACCTTAGATTTTACTTTTTCGACAGATTCTTCTGGAACACCTTAGTAAAGAGGGTGTTTTGTTCCTTACCAGCAAAAACCTCTGCATTCTGTATGTGGGTACCTGACGCAAATTCATATTCATTTCCAGTGCTCTTATCAACAATTTTATAATTTCTAGCCTTTACTCCGACACACCTGCGTAAAATTATATTCTTTAGATTTATTATATCATTTCTACTGGGGGATACAACACTTTTTGCCTTAATGTTTGTGACAAGTAATCGTTGGCACTTTTTCTTCATGGTCACCTCCGTTTTTGAAACTTTTCGTATTGTTTTCCGTAGCTTATAGCGTCCACGCCTGGCTATTCTCCGTAGCTTTTTAAGTCTTCCACGCCTAGACAATTCGAATATGATCGGGATAGGCATCTGCCATCCCACAAACTCCAATAAAAAAGGAATCTATTAGAAATATTGATTACTCTGATAAATCCCGTATTTTCATTTCAAAGGCTCCTGGTGCCATTATGTAGCATGGGGTTATCTCTTGTTAAGTTTTTATAGAAGTGATTAGGTTTTGCGTTAGCACGGATATTCGTCCTTATTCGGTGGATAGCTGATTTCAATGGATACTGACCTTGAGCCATCATCATAGTTAGTTACATTAACCTGTATGCTTTCGGTATCATCGATTTTTACACTTTTTAGGATTCTGCATCCCAAGTCTACTATTTCTTTCCCATTTTCTTGCACCTCTTTAAAATTGCGTACAAAAATACCACCGGCCATAATTGACTGGTGGTATCTATCTCACACTTGGTAATTCAATATCTGATTCAACATAGACAGCGTCTACCTCATAATCGTTATAAACCTTTATCTCTTGATTCCCCTTAAAGTACCTTTGTATTCCTGTTCCATCAACATCCACAAGAAGATTTTCTTTCACAATATTAGGAATAAAACTTTCTATATATTGACAAGTCTCTAAAAACTTCTCATTTGATGCCTCTTGGTATACATTATATTCATACATCATTATTGCCTCCAATTCCAAACAGGTAGTGTCAAGTTTGACTACCTTTTTTATTGTTTAAACCTTGATTTTACGGGAGTTTGCAATAAAAAGAGCAATGACCTCCCTTTTTTGGTATAATGTAAGCACCACACTCAACAGAATAC
>DVLR01000076.1 GCA_018715425.1 Candidatus Merdenecus merdavium | reverse complement strand
CAACCACTTAATAAAATAGTAGCACAACATAGGATTGTTACTAAACGAATCATCTTCTTCATATGTCATCCCTTCCTCTTTATTACAGTAACACATCTTCGTGTTAAATTATCAGATAAATATACACTATTTTAAACCAATAGTCAAGTATATGCCAACGATTGCACCCATGTAAAGAAACCAGAAAAAGCGGTAACTCACTCCCACCCTTTCTTGGTGACATAGTGCATATTACCGAATTCTCTGGCTTACTGCAACTCTTACTTAAGTCCTGCTGGTAGTTCCATCTCAAGATCTGCCAAGACTTCTTCGTTATATTTAAATTCCACATCTTCAATATATTCAACTGGCATGTTTGCTGGTTCTGATGTTCCATTTAAAATCTTGACTGCTTGAGCAGCTGTTTGTTTACCAAGATTGTAATAATTAATACCCTTCGTTGCCAGAGCACCTCTTGGAAGCATCCCTTCCTCTCCACATATTACAGGGATTTTATTAGGTGTTGATACTTGTGTAACCGTTTGCATCCCAGCAGATATGATATTATCTGTAGGAGCATAGATGGCATCTACTTTTCCCACCAAGCTTTCCGTCACCTGTTGAATCTCATTTGAGTTAGAAACGGTATAATCCTGTGCTTCCATTCCAAGCTCTTTTGCTGCCTCTTTTGCAATATCGGCTTGTAATTTAGAATTGATTTCATTTGTACAGTATAGAATAGCAATTTTTTGTGCATCAGGAACAAATTCCTTTAATAGATCTATCTGTTCTTTTACTGGAGATAAATCAGAAGTTCCAGTGATGTTACCACCAGGTGCCTCATTGGACTCTACAAGCCCTGCCTCTGCTGGATCTGTAACAGCTGTTACTAAAATCGGAATTTCCTGTGTTGCATTTGCTACAGCTTGAGCCGCTGGTGTTGCAATAGCAAGAATGAGATCTACATCATCATTTACAAAAGTATTGGCAATGGAAGGAGCATTTGACTGATCCCCTGATGCATTTTGCTGATTAATCGTTATGTTTTCTCCATCTATGTAACCAGCTTCTGCTAAACCATCTACAAATCCTCTATTTGCCTCATCCAAAGCTTCATGTTGAACAAATTGAATAATACCTATTTTATAATTGTCATCGCTATTTGCTTCTTTAGCATTTCCTTTCGAATTTGTTGAATCTGGACTACTACTTTCACTCTCTGTAGAATCTGATGCAGTCATGGATTTCTTGTTATCTGTCTGATCTTTCCCTTCATTACCACATCCAGTCAAAAGCATTGCTGCACAGCTGATAGATAATACCAGACTTATAAACTTTTTCATATTTCACCTCTTCTAAGTAATGTTATGGTAATTTA
The DNA here is from genome assembly GCA_018715425.1 of Candidatus Merdenecus merdavium. Lineage (GTDB taxonomy): Bacteria > Bacillota > Clostridia > Lachnospirales > Lachnospiraceae > Merdenecus > Merdenecus merdavium. The sequence goes on along the minus strand of DVLR01000076.1, from coordinate 2,678 downwards.
CTTTTGTACATTAAAGCGTAACGCTTTTACCTGCTAAATATACACTAAAATAGTAAATTAGTCAAGAGAAAAAACAAAAAACCATAACAAAAGATACATGTTTATCTTCTTATTATGGTTTTTTAGGGAAATATTTAACAAATTTAAATTCACTTTTAATTTATCGACTATTCCCATGGAAGATCGGAATGTTCGATTTTTTTATCACGGATCATCAATTCTCGCACAGCATCCTTTGCTGGTTTATCTTCAAATAAAACTTGATTTACTTGTTCAATAATAGGTAGCTCAATATGATACTTCTTAGAAAGCCCCATTGCAGCTTTAGAAGAATAAACCCCTTCTACTACCATCTTTACTTCATCCATGGCTTCTTTCATGGTGTAACCTTGACCAATTAAGTATCCTGCCTTACGGTTACGACTATGAACACTAGCACAAGTGACAATCAAGTCACCAATTCCTGTTAATCCATTAAAGGTTTCCTGCTTTCCTCCCATGGCTATTCCTAGTCTACTTATTTCTGCAATACCTCTTGTAATTAACGCTGCTTTTGTATTGTCGCCGTATCCTAATCCATCGGCTGCTCCAGCAGCTAAAGCAATCACATTCTTAAGTGCTCCGCCAAGTTCAATGCCTAAAACATCTGGACTGGTGTAAATACGAAATACTTCATTCATAAAAATATTTTGAAGGTATTCTGCTGTTTTTTTATCTTTGGCTCCAACAACACACGTAGTTGGAAGACCCCTTCCCACCTCTTCTGCATGGCTTGGTCCTGATAATACCGCTACATTTGCCTGTGGAATCTCTTCTTCAATAATCTCACTTAAGGTGAATAAGGTTTGCTCTTCTATACCTTTTGCTACATTGACGATCAATTGACCAGCTTTTGCAAATTCCTTCATTTTATGAGAAGTACTTCTTGTAAAAGGAGAAGGCACTGCTAAAACTAAAACGTCCCTATCTTCCATAGCATATTTTAAATCTGTAGTAAAAATAATCTCTTCTGCTAATTTTACACCGGGTAATTTTAAACTATGCTCTCTCGTTTCATTCAGCATGGTGATCTCATCTTCGATGATGGACCACACAATTACATGGTGTCCATTTTTATGTAGTACCGTTGACAGAGCTGTTCCCCAACTCCCTGCTCCAATAACACTAACTTTCGCCATTTTTGTTTTACTCCTTTAATTTGATTTTTTACTCAAATATGTCTTGTTTTCTGTTCCAGACATTAAACGTTTAATATTTTCTCGATGTTTATAAAAAGCTAATATAGCTAAAAATAATCCTACTACATATAGTTCATTTAACAAAGGCTGCGTCATATGAAAAAATCCAAGTTGCCCCAAAACTACTAACTCGATCATAAATCCTACATAAACCAATAAAGACCCTAATGATACAAAATGAGTGATAAAAAAAGTTGAAAAGAAAGTGATGATTCCCAAAACAGCCATAATAGGATTGAATGATAATACTAATCCTGCCGTTGCTGCAATTCCTTTTCCACCCCGAAAGTTTAAGTAAAATGGAAAATTATGCCCTAAAATAGTTCCTGCAGCTGTGTATAAGGTTAATAATTTTATCATATCCTTGTATGTTTTACCAAATAGCAAGTTTACAATGAATATAGCTACCATACATTTAAGGCAGTCCCCGAGAAAGGTGATTGCTCCAGCTTTTCTACCTAATGTGCGAAGTGCATTTGTGGTTCCTGCATTTCCACTTCCGTGATCTCTAATATCTACTCCATTTAATCTGCCATAAATATAAGCAGTTTGAAATAATCCACACACGTAGCCAATCATTATACAAATCATTCGTACCATACTCTATTGCTCCTTTTCTTTCCTTTCTCGAATGAAAAATTTTAAAGATGTTCCTTTAAATCCAAAGGCATCCCTTATTCTGTTTTCCAAGTATCTAGTATAAGAAAAATGCATCAATTCTTTATCATTTACAAAAATGACAAAGGTAGGTGGTTTTACCGATACCTGTGTAATATAATAAAGCCTTAACCTCTTACCCTTATCCGATGGTGGCTGCTGCAATGCTACAGCCTCTGCCATGATCTCATTTAGTACCCCTGTTGCCACACGTAAGGTCTGGTTTTCTACTACTACATCGATCATTTCAAATAACTTTGATAAACGCTGTCCTGTATGAGCAGATATAAAAATAAGCTCCGCATAAGGCATATAGGCCAAAGTGTCTCGTATTTTATTGGTATGTTGATAAATAGTTTTATCATCTTTCGTAATAGCATCCCACTTGTTGACAGCAATAATGATACCTTTTCCTCGTTCATGAGCAATTCCTGCTATTTTAGCATCTTGTTCTGTTATTCCCTCCATAGCATCTATAACCACAACTACAACATCAGCACGTTCTACTGCTGCAACCGTTCTGATAATACTGTATCGTTCAATTTCTTCTTTAATTTTATTTTTTCTTCTAATCCCCGCCGTATCAATAAAGACGTATTCTTTTCCATTCCACATAATATCTGTATCTACAGCATCTCTTGTGGTCCCCGCAATATTAGAAACAATCACACGATCCTCACCTATTAATTTATTGATAATAGAGGATTTTCCAACGTTTGGCTTTCCAACAATGGCAACTTTCGTTCTCTCATCATCATCTTCTTCTAATTGTTCCTTCGTGAA
>DVLR01000075.1 GCA_018715425.1 Candidatus Merdenecus merdavium | reverse complement strand
GTTATCTCTCACTAATCACATAGGAGCGAACCCCAAAAGCAAGCTTTTTATAAATTTTTTATTTTAGGGGTATCACGCAGTAGCGATTTATCGGCTTATATAATAGAGGGACTTTTCTAGCGCAAGATTCGCCTGCGTGACACAATAACCCGATTCCGTGTTTTTGCATCCTTGACATATCTTGATGGTGATTTCGCTCCCCATTCCCTCGACATTTGAACTTTCTCAAATTTGAGTAAGTTGGCTTCCACGAAAAGTGGTCGCAGCTCCGTATATTTCATACGGATGGATAGAAAAAAAGGAGGAACCTACAATGACAAGACCAAAGAAAGAGAAAGAACTGACCCGTTCCCATCACATTACTCTGCGATTAACTGATACAGAATATGAACTCGTAACTGACAACGCAATCGAAGCAGGACTCTCCCGTTCCGACTATCTGCGTAAAATGATTCTGGATGGGAAAATAAATGTCAGATATGATATTGTTGTAGATTTACCGGAACTACAAAAACTGGTATCTGAATTTGGAAAGATTGGCGAGAATCTCAATCAGATAGCAAAATACTTTCATACTGGTGGCATTCGTTCTATGGCAATGCAGGATGAAATTTCTCAGTGTATTACAGATCTTTATGAGTTAAGAAAAGAAGTAAAAAGAATGGCAGGTGATTTTCATGGCAATATTAAAACACATCGCAAATAAAAGTGCGGACTATGGAAAAGTTCTAGATTATATGCTATTCCAACATGATGATTTTACAAAGAAAGAGCTTTTGGATGATAAGGGCAGGAAGATGTTGCGAGAAGAATATTATATCGACGGCATGAACTGTGAAGCTATGCTCTTTGATGAAGAATGTGAAATGGTCAATGAACAGTATCATAAAAATAAACGATATGATGAAATCAAATCCCATCATTATATTTTAAGTTTTGACCCTAACGATAAGGAAGATCATGCATTGACAGGAGAAAAAGCACAGGCTCTTGGTTTGGAATTTGCCCGTAATAATTTTCCAGGACATCAGGCTCTGGTCTGCACTCATACTGATGGGCATAATGGCAGTGGAAATGTTCATGTACATATCGTCATTAATTCTGTGAGGAAACTGGATGTAGAGAAACAAGATTTTATGGAAAGAGAATGTGACAGCCGTGCAGGATTCAAGCATCATCTAACAAACAACTACCTGCGTCACTTGCAGCAATCGGTTATGGATATCTGTCAAAGAGAAAATCTTTATCAAGTCAATCTGCTTTCTCCTGCTGCTGACAAAATTTCAGAAAAAGAATACTGGGTAAATCGCCAGGGACAAGATAAACTTAACGAATTGAATAAACAGATTGAAGCCGATGGATTAACGCCAAGCAAAACAGTATTTCAGACGCAGAAGCAATCACTCCGTGAAGCTATTGCAGAAATCGCATCTACTGCTACCTCTCTTACCGATTTTCAATCAGGGTTATTGGAAAACTATAACATTTCGCTGATTCACAAACGTGGAAGATACAGCTACCATCTTCCTGATTGTGAAAAGAATATTTCTGAAAGAGCATTGGGAGCACATTATGGTAAAGACTATCTGTTGCAACAATTTGATAAAAATACTAAAGGACTTGAAAAAGAAAATACGCAACCAGAAGAACCTCAAAAACCAATATCTTCATCTTTTCCTAATGAACCCGATGTATCTACTATCTTCAATCCATCCTATGATTATGGAAAAGACCCGATTGCAATTCTGTTTGTTCAAACTAATTTGCAACTGGTTGTTGATTTGCAGAACTGTGTGAAGGCACAACAAAGTGAAGCCTATGCTCAAAAAGTAAAAATATCCAACCTGCAGCAAATGGCCAAAACAATCGCTTATGTTCAAGAGCATGAATATGGCTCACAGGAAAATCTGCTGGAATCCTTTGAAGAGGTATCAGCAAAACTTACCGATGCACGAAAGACATTAAAGGAAACAGAGACTTCTCTACGTGATATCAACCAACAAATACACTATACTGGACAGTATCTGGCTAACAAAAAAGTCTATATTCAGATGGTGAAATCTAAAAATAAGGGAAAATTCAGGAATGAGCATTCCAGTGAAATTGCGCTATACGAAGCAGCACAAAAATTTCTCAAAGCCAAAAATCCAGACAGACAATTTCCATCTATCAAGGATTTAAAAGCTGAAAAAGAGAAACTGACCATCAAACGGTCAGCCCAAAAAGACACTTATAATTATTTCAGGGATTACCAAAAAGAACTCCGCACCGTCTGCTCTAATGTAGACAGTATCCTGGGAATATCACGAATCCGGCAACAAGAACAAGAAAAATCGCAGGATATTTCATAAGCCGGAATGACTGTCATTTGCCATCGGCTTCCCTCCTGCTACATTTCACGCTTATATATTTTTCAAGCCAATCAACTGCATCTTGCCAGGTAACAAATTCATAACTTCCTTTTTTTCTCATAAGCTGTGAAAAGAATGTGCTGACTGATGCTACCATTCCTCTTGTTCCAGGTAAAGTATATTCAGCTGTAATGCCGTATTGTTTTAGTATATCGAAATAGATTTTTGAACGATAGAGTGGATTACGGCTACTTCTTAGCGTTATTTTTCTTGAATCACTCTGTAGGAATGATAATGCCTTTCCGACCAGTTCTGCAGAACGATGCACACCGATTGCATAACTGACTACCACCCCATTTTCTGGATTGATCAGCGCACAAAGATAAATCTCCCCATCCCTGCTTGTTTTATATGTTCCAGTACCGATACAAAGCAGATTGGGGATTTTATCTTTAATTAGTTCCACACTCATTGAAGTTATATCTTCATCATCTTTCCATTGGACTATTTCTTCTGGTATATCCTGATATTCATATAAATGCAGAATATGATTATTCTTATCAGCCATGCTACTTCCTTCCAATCGCATACATTTATAAATCTTCCGGAATCACTAATTCTTTTTGCCCTATCAAATCATAAACTTTCTTAAATCCTTCACGCTTTGTCAATGTGCTTCCGAGTGAAGTTACAACGGCTGTGATTTTATCCTGTCCTACTTCTTCAGCAAAAGTTTTCACTGCCGGTGGCATGGTTCCTGCCCACAGAGGAAATACAACTATAATATCATCGGTCAGATTTGGTTTTTTATAATCTACTGGAATTGTCTTTCCACCAAGTGCCATCGCACCAGCTTTCATATAATTAATTTTACCATTCCAGTTCTTGTGATCTGCAATAATCTCTGGAGTAATGCCATGACGCTTTGCAAGTTTCTCCGCTACCTCTTTACTTCTTCCAGTTCTTGAAAAATAATAAATTTGCATAATCAGCACATCCTTCCTATAATGTCAAGCCCTAAATCATTGATTTTTCAGGCTTTTCTTTAAATAGTTACCTCTATAAACAGAGCTAAAAGTGTATGACAGTTATTGTATCTTGTACTGAATAGTGAAAGAAGGGTATAGTTTATAAAGCATCCTCTTGGTTTGCTCTATAAAGGCTATAATTCCTCTGTTCAACTATGATGGTGAACCTTCCGTGTCTAAAGGGATCGTGTCCCAACTTCCTTCGTCCCACCTGTTCATACACCGAGTGCCAGCTAAGCTTTCAAACAGGGTCGTGCCCTACGGAGAGAACTACTGCCAGCTACAGCTCTTGTTTGTATTTTGATTTTTACTGACCTCTTTGCTCCGCAGCGGACTGATATTCAGTGGACGCATTCCCGCTGTTTCGCTCAGTTGGTCTTTGTGCAGATGCAGTACTTGATGCACTCCATCGTTATCGGGTTTCTTTCCAGAACCCTGCACGATTTCAGAACTTTCTGGAACCCCGCAAGGGTCTGGAATTATGATATAGTCAGTTGGTTTTCCTTATGCTGCTAATGCCTCCTGTTTTGTCGGGCGTCTTATGTCCATTAACATCTTTTTCAGATCATAATTCGTCCCTTTCGTCAGTATTGTGTAGATTACTCTTAGCAGCTTACAGGCTATTACAATGAGTGACTGCATCTTCTTGAGCGGATTATCTGTCCTTGTCGTATAGTACAGATGGAGTTCCTTGAATTCCTCCGCATGTGCTACTGCTGACTTGGCTTTCATTTTGACGTTTCAAAATAAATATCACAACTATCACAGGCATATCTATATTTCATATATGAAAGAGCGCAAAGCCAATAAATGTTCTGCCCAACATTTCAAACCTGTCTTTATTGCAGCGACTTGATCAAACCCATTTGCCGGTTTTGCATTTTTCATAACGCTATCCATCCCCGTCTCATGTGCTTTAAAATCCAGATTTCCATCCACGTAATGCATTAAATCCATCATCACAAGTAAAAAATTTTCTGACAATAGAGGCAAATATTTTAGCAGTTCATCCACTTTATCATATAAATCCATCCTATACTTTTGCATCATGACAAATAAATCCACTTCAATATTTTGTGGATTCCAGATGTCATTTGGATTAAATACAATTCCAACAATAGGTTCCTGGTAATAATTTTCCGTCACATTTGGAAAATCAGCTTGGATAAGATGTTCAATATAATCTATAAATTGCTCTGTGATTTCCTTGTCTGAAACACTTCCCCCATTGTACTGCGGTGGCTTTTTTGTCGCTATTTGAATAAAATCTTTTGCCATGTTATTAATGAACAGGTTTATCTTAAGTCCTAAACCATTTTTCACAACACTGGCTCGCAATCTATCATGCATCTCAATAGAGTGATTGATATTGTCTACTTCTGTTTGCAAACCTTTTATTGAGCCAATAATTTCATCTGTATTTTGACGTTGTTGTCGCGAAATATCCAATAGAGAAATAGCTAATTGATTTTTCGATAAATACTGCATAACAATACTTTCATTTATTTTCGAAACAATATTTATATCATCCGTAACAAAGCTCCTCAAAATAATATCCTTAATATTCTCAACAATCTTCTCCGGTCTAAGGTTTGGTGAAATCTCTTCCGCCTTTTTAGCAAGTACTTCATCTTTGCAATCTAAGTAAGTTACTTCCCTATATTCATTTTTGAATAAATCACTATGTGCAAATTGTTCTATTGTCAGATATAGAATCTGCTGATTTGTGTATTGTTCTCTTAATCCATCAATTTTATCAATACTTTTGCTCATTACAAAAGAAAAAACCTGCTCTAATAAAATTTCAAATGTCATATATTGCCCCTCACATTATTATTCCAACATTTTATATCTATGCCACATTGTAAAGTAAGTTACTACCAATCAATTATAGAAAAAAATTCATCAATATTTGTTCCCTTATTGCTTAAATTGTCCTTTTCTATAATCGTATTTTTAACAGAGACAGAAAAGCTACGCTTTTCACGTTTACACTCGTTCATTAAATACTTCTTTTGCTTTTTACACTTTTCAAGCATATGTTGATAAGAACGATTATCCGAATTTAAGAATTCATAAATATTTTGGTCACTTTTAAAGGTATCAATGCTCTTATAATGGAATACTTCTTTAATAAATCTATCAACTGGTTGATTTTTAAATTCTTCACTGTGTAAGCATGCGACATATTCAAAATCCGGATTGTCCACTATCAAAATGTATGGAATAGATTGTTTCTTATTTTCACGTCTACAATAATCCACCAATTCCATAAATTTTATTTTTTCTCCTGGATGTTTTGATAATCTATCTGCATCTATAATAATGAATTTTGCGATACAATTATTAAAAGGTTCCGTTTTTATCCTTTGTAAAAATGCAGAATAACCTCCACCGCCCATATTTATCGGCTTTAGTGTTACTTCAACACCTTGCTTGCATCGCATCTTATCTATATAATTGTATTCCGTATCTCCCTCGCAAAATACGACAAATCGCTTCCGGAGAATTTTCATAGGTCTACTCAAATGCCGTCCCTCCCAATATTCCCTTCATATAGAACTCGTATATTTTAGTGGAATCATATCTTACCTCCGGGAAATCACTAAGAGAATATAATTCCGAACTCAAGTCATCATGTACTTTTGTTATAAAATATATCTGTTCCTTCATGTAGGTTGTGAGATTCAAATGCAGCACATTATGTGTAGAAAAAACGAACTGGCCTCTGTGTGTCTTTCCATTTACAAACGAAATCACGCGATCAGATAATATGGGATTTAGCACACGATCCATCTCATCTGCAAATACTGTTTGCTCCTCATAGACCACTCTGAAAATATGAACTGCCCATGCAAAAAATTCCCTTACCCCTGTTGAATCAAGCTGCAGCTCTCTTCCAATTGTACTTCCATCTTTTCTTTTTCGTATAATCATTGTTTTGGCATATGGTTGTTCTTTATCCACACTAATTCTGCATATACTATAATCTACCATACGAAAAATATCTAAGTATCTTTTATCATTAAGAATCTCAATATCTTTCTGATTACTCCTTGCATCATTTGTCGCAGTCATCTGAAAAGATGTGGGACTTAATTTGTTCGTTACCCATTCTGTTACCATTGATGCATCTTCGTTTCCAAGCAGCGAATACCGAGTGACAAACAATCCAAACATACCTGCATTTTTTTTCATTGCATCTTGAATTTCTTTTGTTTCTGACGGTAAATCAAATGCATATTCTCTCTGTTCTTCATTCCAATAAATATGCATTTTTAAAACAAAATTTCGTTTTTTACTTTCTGCTACAGACAATGATTCTTCCAAAATACGAAACTGATTGATGGACAATTCATATTTATAAATATGTTCATTCGCAGCCACTATCTCAAAAACAAAGGACTGTGGCACTTCTTTTCGTTCTTTCTCTGAATAAGTAGTATTAATATACCCATCCACAGCTTTTACAGGTGCATTGTTCAAAAAAAGGGTTTTTAAAAACAGGATACTATTGATGAAATTGGATTTTCCACCTGCATTCTCTCCAACAATAACAGCTGATTTCAATACATTACATTCGTTCTCATAATTCGCATAATTATCTGGAAACCTGCTTTTGACTTTCCCTTTAGGTGCCTCCAGACTAAATTCAGCTTCATTATAAAATGAGCAAAAATTAGTGACCTTATAATTTATAAGCATGTTATTTCCTTTCTAAAACATAATTTCGTTTTACTTTGCTTGTATATCTTATATT
>DVLR01000074.1 GCA_018715425.1 Candidatus Merdenecus merdavium | reverse complement strand
TTTGGATTCTTGGGATTAAATCCTCAGCTCCAACGAATTCAGCACCTGCAGCAGTAGCTTCGTCAGCTTTAGCACCTTTAGCGAATACTAAAACTCTAACGTTTTTACCAGTTCCGTGTGGTAGTACAACTGCTCCACGGATCTGCTGATCAGCGTGACGTCCATCACATCCTGTTCTGATGTGTGCTTCGATAGTTTCATCAAATTTTGCAACAGCAGATTTCTTTACTAATGAAATTCCTTCTGCTGGATCATAAAGAGTTGCGCGATCTACTAATTTAGCAGCTTCTGCGTATCTTTTTCCTCTTTTCATTTAAATAACCTCCTAGTGGTAATTGCGGGAATGTCCCTCCCACGTTTTCTATTTTCTAATTATCAGTTTTTTAATGAGAAGACCTAACGAATTAATCTTCTACTACGATTCCCATACTTCTTGCAGTACCAGTTACCATACTGATTGCTGCTTCAATAGTTGCTGCGTTTAAGTCTGGCATTTTAAGTTCAGCAATTTTTTGAACTTCTGCTTTAGAAATAGTAGCTACTTTAGTTTTGTTAGGTACTGCAGAACCTGATTTTAAGTTTGCTGCTTTTTTAAGTAAAACTGCTGCTGGAGGAGTTTTCGTAATAAAGCTAAAGCTTCTATCTGCATAAACAGTAATAACAACTGGAATAATCATTCCTTCTTTATCAGCTGTTCTAGCATTAAAGTCTTTTGTAAACTGAACGATGTTAACACCATGCTGACCAAGTGCTGGTCCAACTGGTGGTGCTGGTGTTGCCTTTCCAGCAGGAATTTGTAATTTAATATAACCTGATACTTTTTTTGCCATTTTAGGCACCTCCTAAATTATGTGGTATTTGCGGGGATTTCCCTCCCACGAGTTTGTATATACAACGTATACAAACCGTTTCCTAGTCTAACTTACTAATTTCTGTGAAACTTATTTCTACTGGTGTTTCACGACCAAATAACTCAACATTGATGGTAACGATCTGTTTACTAGGATTCATAGACTGGATGACACCTACAGTATCTTTCCAAGCTCCATCGATAACAGTTACACTATCACCAACTTCAAAATCAACAACTACATTATCGGCTTTGATTCCCAATGGTCTCATTTCAGCCTCTGTAAGTGGCACTGGCTTGGATCCAGGTCCAACAAATCCGGTAACACCACGTGTATTTCTTACAACATACCATGTGTCATCATTCATAATCATATTGAGAAGTACGTATCCAGGGAACAGTTTCTTTTGAACTTGTTTCTTTACCCCATTTTTTACTTCTACAACATCTTGTAGCGGTACTCTTACTTCAAGGATCTGATCTTCAAGATGTCTATTTTCAATCGTTTTTTCAATGTTGGCCTTTACTTTGTTCTCATAACCCGAATAGGTATGGACAACATACCAGTTAGTTTCTGACATAAAATCACCTTTACCCCTTACTTTACAAGAAAATCAACACCAAATTTTAGTACATAGTCTAAAAAGGTAATGATTAGCCCTAATATAATAGAAATGGAAACAACTGCTGTTGTTTGTTTCACAAGTGATTTTTTGTCTGGCCAAACGATTTTCTTAAATTCAGATTTAAAACCCTTAAACCAGCTTTTTTTTGGAGCTTTACCTGTTTTTACAGTTTTTTCTGCTTTTACAGTCTCACTCATACTCTCACTTCCTTATCTATTTCTTATTATTTGGTTTCTTTGTGTAATGTGTGTGATTTACAGAACTTACAATATTTCTTAGTTTCCATTCTGTCAGGATGGGCTTTTTTGTCTTTCGTCATATTGTAGTTACGTTGTTTACATTCTGTACATGCCAATGTTATCTTTGTGCGCACAACTTCCACCTCCGCTTTAAATTTCGATTTACAGACAGCATAAGGCTGTCTATTTTAGGCATAAAAAAAAGACCTACTTCCATTCGCTAGTCTACTATATCACAGAAAGGTCTTTTTCGTCAAGGATTTTGTTGATTTAAAAGAAGCATGAATCTTTAGTCTTTAGTTGACGTATTTTAAAAATTGTTTCAGTCTTGGATGACTCGGTGTATCAAGTATTTCTTCAGGAGTGCCTTGGGCAGCGATTTGCCCTTCATCCATAAATAAAACTCTGGTAGCTACTTCTCGTGCAAAACGCACTTCATGGGTCACGAGAATCATGGTTGTTCCATCCTTAGCTAATTGCTGAATCGTTTGCAAAACTTCCCCTACTAATTCTGGATCCAATGCTGAAGTTGGCTCATCAAATAAGATGACGTTGGGATTAACAGCCAGAGCGCGAGCAATTCCTACTCGCTGCTGCTGGCCTCCCGATAGCTTAGAAGGGTAAAAATCCTTTCGTTCTAACATCCCTACCTTTGCAAGAAGTTCTAAAGCAATGTCTTTAGCTTCCTTTTTCTTCATCTTATGAACGGTAACAAGAGCCTCCATTACATTTTCCATTGCAGTTTTATTTTTAAATAAGTGGTAACCTTGAAATACCATAGAAGAATGCTTGCGAAGCTCTAAGACATCTTTCTTATGGTAATCCTGGGCATCCACACGGATCTCTCCTATTGTTATGACTCCCTTTGTTGGAATCGTTAGATAATTCAAGCAACGTAGGAGGGTGGATTTTCCAGTACCAGAAGGACCGATAATAGCAATGACCTCATTTTTATTAATCGCCAAATTAATATCTTTGAGAACTTTCGTTTCTTTCCCAAATTCTTTATAAAGATGTTCCACTTGTACTAATGGCTTTTCCATATCTTTCGATTCCTTTCTTTTCGTCTAGATGAATTATGATTCTTCAGTAATATAAGCAGTCATATCTTCAAGTAACCATTTTTCTGTAATACTTGCAATGGTACCATCTGCCAACATCTCTTCTATTACTTTATTCACTTCATCACACAACTCTTTACCTTCTTCTGTTTTTTGAAAATAGTAGCCCACATTATTAGCCATCAGTTTTTCATCTAAGATATGAAGCTCTTGCCCACTGGCATCCATATATCTATTTGCACCAGTCACAGGTCCACCCATACCGTCAATTCTGCCAAGATCAACATCACCGTAGCCAGTGTTGAGTGATTCATAAACAACCAGTTCAAATCCAAGTTCCTCTGACATATCCTCTAAAATTGTTTCGCTTGCTTGGCCTGATGTTACCCCGATCTTTTTGCCTGCAAAATCTTCAAAAGAGTTTATTTCTGTATTATCTCCTTTTACTGCAACACATTGGGAATCTCCATAATATGCCATAGATGGATAGTATTTCTCACTTCTTTCTTCTTTCAATCCAAAACAGTTTGCCGCAACATCCGCGCGACCAGAATCTAATTCTCCAAATAAAGAATCAAAGCTTGCCTGTTTTACTTCTATTTCCCATCCTGTTCTCTTTCCAATCTCTGCCCACATTTCAGCATCGATGCCACTCCATTTTTGATTTTCATCCAAAAGGCTATATGGTTCCCCCGCCCCAGATGTTACAACAACAACTTTTCTACTCTCTGTATCAGCATCTTTTTGATCTCCAGTTTCCTCCTCACTGTTTTTAGCAGTTCCCGTTTCAGTCTTACTCGCTGATTCTGTTTCTGATGCTTTGTTTTCTCCACATCCCGTTACCATTGTTGCAACAGTAAATACCATTGCTAATACCACTAATAATTTTCTTTTCAATTTTATTTCCTCCATCTATCTTTCGATTTTCTATACTTAAAACGGCAATGCCGATATAAGCCATTGAACCTGTGTGAATGCTATCGGGTGTTTTTTTTGGATCCTAATAAGCATTGGCACATTTTTTCTCCAAGAATTTATGTA
>DVLR01000073.1 GCA_018715425.1 Candidatus Merdenecus merdavium | reverse complement strand
TTCTATATGACATGTTATAATTTACCTATATAAATTTGTATGTAAGCCACCGTCCGGAAGCAAGTTATAAAAAACACGTTAACATTAAGAAAAATCAGGTGAGTACAGGAGAGAAATCTATGAAAGCATATCAACTGAAGATATCAATTAAGAATTCGAAACCGCCAATATGGAGACGCTGTATTATTCCAGCGGGGATTACATTTTCTCAGCTCAGCTATATCTTAGATAACGTAATGGGATGGAGTGGTTATCATTTATCCCAATTTGAATTTTATCACCTGGAACTCGAGTTGCGCGAAGATGATGGGGAACAACCTTTTTTATCATATGCTTATGATTTAATGGATTCCTCAAAGACCTGTATCAATGAATATATGGAAAACCAAAAGTGGTTCACTTATATTTATGATTTTGGGGATTATTGGCAGCATCGGGTTACGATAGAGAAGGTATTAGATGATTATCCTTATAATTATCCTCAAGTAGTGAAGTTCAAGGGAGCATGTCCCATGGAAGATTGCGGCGGCATTGATGGATATTATGAGACCCTGGACATCATAGAGGATACATCTCATGAGGAGCACGCGTCGCGCAAGGAGTGGGCTGATTCAATGTTATATGAAGACGATTATGATATTGATAAAGTAAATGAAGAGTTACAGGAATCGTGTGCCGTAACTATGGAAGAGGGAGAAGAACGGACCAAAGATGAAATTTATGAAGATATATTGGCTGGAAATTTAGGACTTATAGGTGACAAACGAGCTCAAAAAAAGGGCGATTTATTGAAATCCAGTCGGCATAGAACGGATGAAATGTTGAAACAGATTGCAGATATGATTATACAGAGGACCATAGATAACAAAACATCTAAAATAGTAGATAAAGACGAGATAATAGAAGCAGCACTACAGGAAGCAGAGCGTGAGATGCAGCAGTATGCTCATGAATTAGCCAATGAAATCAGGAGAGAGTCAGGAATTGATTTGGAAGGTGATTCAGAGGAAATTGAACTGGAAGAAGTCTTAGAGGCCTATACAAAGGAAGATGTAAAAGAGCTGGCAAAGGAGTATGGATTACGCAAGATATCTGCTTTAAATAAAAAGGACCTCATTCAAAGAGTTTCTGATGAAATGTTAAGACCCGAATCAGTGGCAAGTAACTTTTTGATTTTGCATGATGAGGAGATTGAAGCATTTGAAAAGGCAGTGACATTTGGCAACGGATATTTACCAGAGGCTAATGAGGCAGAACTATTTGATCGATTGGTATCTATGGGGTATGTAGGAATCAGGTTTAATGAGAAAGTGGATATCCCTGAATCTGTTAAAAAAGTGTATCAAAAAATAAATCGCGAGGAGTTTAATCAAAACAGAAAATATGTTAGCTGGCTTAACGATTGTTTTTTAGTAGCAGCAAAACTGTATGGAGTGTTTGAGCCATCAGTTATTTTAAAACTTTTGAAAAGAAATAAAGCTGTTCAGTTTAGTGAACAGTCTTTGCTCAAATATTTTTCTATGATTCCGTTAAGGGAGCAGCAGTTTATATTATTAGACGATCTATTTATACACAAAGATTTGTTAATAAAGGAGAATTATAAAAATCTGTTAAGGTGTCAACAGGATAAAAAATATTACATTCCTACATATCATGAAATTAAAGATTTTGCTGAAAATGGATATTTTACAACAGATAAGTATATGAGAAAGCTTATTGCATTTTTAGAAGACCGGGCAGTTATGACACAAGAGGAAGCGCAGAGTCTTGGTGCTACTATTCAGCAGGAGATTGGCTTCGGTGAAGACATGCATGATATTCTGGGAATGCTTGAACTGGAAGAAATCATTTTATCAAGTGAAGCAGATTATGAGCGGCTTGTAGAACTTATTGTAGAGTTATGGAACGATACCAGAATGCTGTTAAACCGGGGACATAAACCAAATGAGTTATTGAAAATGAATGGAAAGAATGCTTATTCTACAGGTGGAAAAATGCCGACAATTGTTGCAGGAAGCAGCAATATGGCATCCCTGCTGCAACAAAATAAAAAAGAAATAGAGCAGATGGGATTTCATCTTGATTTAGAATCGAATGCAGACAGTAAATTCGTCTATACCATGGAGGATGGGAAAGATGGAGAAATCAGGAGGACTGAGAAAAAAATATATCCGAATGACCCATGTCCTTGCGGAAGTAATAAGAAGTATAAAAAGTGTTGTGGAAGAAAGTAAGTATTTAGTGAGTTGTGAAATGACAGGAGAATATTAAAATAAGATATACATAGTAACGCAAGGGGAAGCCACTAGGGCTTCCCCTTATCTTATAGTTGAATGTTTTTAGAATTGTGAGAGCACAAAGTGCGTAGCAATTCGTAGATATCAAGGGTCAAAATACCTTTTGACCCCAACATCATGTATATTAGGGTGAAAAATTATGTAATGAGAAGAGTAATATTCATGAAATATAATGTGTCTAATAGATGAAATGGGAACAGAAAATGCCGGCAGAACAACATTTAGAACGACTTATGAATGA
>DVLR01000072.1 GCA_018715425.1 Candidatus Merdenecus merdavium | reverse complement strand
AGCTGTAGAGTCGATCAATGTTCTTACATCATATGCTGATGCGAAGACTTCTGGCACACCTCTATCAATATCAAGTAAAGTATACACAGCTTCCATAGCTGTACGAACAGAATATTCTGTTGTAAATACAGTATCTCTAGGTGTTTCGGCGAAGTTTCCTATGAATGCAGCATTAACACATCCTTCTGGAACCACTGCTGGGCGGTCTCCTTTTGCTCTTGGCATGAAGTATGATGTTACATATGGCATCATACAAGGTACGGAGTTTGCTGAATTTACAGCCATATCGTGAATTTGATCTTCTGGAACTCCTAGGTGATAAAGCCATTCTTCAGTGATCTCGATTCCAGTACAATCTTTCATTGGTTTTTTAATATAGTTACCTGGTACATCACAGAATAAGCTATATACCCACACGACCAATTGATCCTTTGGCTGTGCTTTAAAATGAGGTTGTCTATTTAGTGTAAAACTCATAAGCCAATTTGAATCTTTTATTGTTACGATTCCTCCAGTTACTACTCTCGTACTAAAAGGATCTCTTTTACAAACCTTTTCTATATATGGTGGGATTTTCTCATCAAGGGTTGTAACAGTAGCTGATTCCCAACTGCTCTTTAAAACATCATTACAGAAGGTTTCTGGATTTCCGAAAGCCTTATCTTGAGCAGCAATATTTTTCCATAAGTTCCAGCTTGCTCCTGGTTGATCCAATAATTTAGCAGGAGTATTTTGATCTCCGATGTAAGAAGATTCAACATTACTTCCATTCGTTACAAACACAAGATCATTTTCTGTTAGAGATATAGACTCTTCTACTCCGTCTTTTTCGTAAATGATTTCTTTTGCAACTTTTTTATTTTCTTGAATATCAAATAGAACATTTTTTACCGCTGTTCCATATTCAATCTTTACACCATGATCTAGTAAGTATTCTTTTAAAGGTAATACTAAAGATTCATATTGGTTGTATTTAGTAAATTTTAATGCTGAGAAATCAGGAAGTCCCCCAATATGATGGATAAATCTAGCGATATAACGACGCATTTCTATGGCGCTGTGCCATTTTTCAAAAGCGAACATGGTACACCAATATAGCCAGAAATTGGATTGGAAGAATTCTTCAGAAAAAACTTCTTCGATGGTAACTCCGTCTAAAGCCTCCTCTGGTGTGAAGAATAACTTAATAATTTCTTGAGAGGCTTTATTGGTAAGAGTGAATTTTCCATCTGTATGAGCATCTTCGCCCCTATTTTCAATTGCACGCATTAAAGAGTAATTAGGATCCTCTTTATTTAACCAATAGAACTCATCTAATACGGATGCATCTTCTGTTTCGAGTGATGGAATAGATCTAAATAAATCCCATAGACATTCAAAATGGTTCTCCATTTCGCGTCCACCTCGAATCAAAAATCCTTTATCTGCAACGTGGATACCATCTAGTGCTCCACCTGCTAATTCTGCTTCTTCTAATAAATGTATGCGCTCTCCCTTCATCTGACCATCTCTAACTAAAAAAGCGGCTGCTGAAAGTGCTGCAAGTCCAGAACCTACTATATATGCTGATTTTTCTTCCACACCTTGTGGTATTTTCGGTTTTGCAAAAGCTTCGTAATTTCCGTTACTATAATACATATGAATTACCTCCTGTTTGACTTTGTTATCATTTCTTTGATAAAACAATATTACATCCATTTTATAAGATTTACTATAGACAGTGTTTACTTACTGTATGAAATTTATACAATTCGTATCATGTGTAAAAATATAATAGAAAAATAAAAAATAAAAATACCATCTTGAAACTGTTCCATACTTCCTGTATGATGTAGCATATAGAAAGTATCTAAATAATAAAAGCAATCCTATGATAAAGAAACAGGGGGTATAATATAGAATGCCTGGTTTTACAAAACAAGCCTTAGCAGAAACCTTAAAAAACATGATGCAAACACAACCTATAGCGAAGATAACTGTAAAGGATTTGGTAGAATCCTGTGGCGTAAATAGACAGACCTTTTACTATCATTTTCAGGATATTTACGAACTACTTGCTTGGGTTTACGAAAACGAAGCCTTATCCCATATTGAACAATATCGATCTATTGATACATGGCAAAAAGGAATTTCCATGATTTTTGAATATATACAAAATAATAAGAAGTTTTGTTTAAATTCTTATAAGTCTATGGGAAGGGAACATCTTGAGAGTTTTCTACATAATACCATAAGTAAACTATTAAAAGATGTCATAAACGAATTAGAAGGTTCAGAACTTATAAGTGAATCGGATAAGAAATTCATTATCAATTTTTACACTTATGCTCTAGCTGGAATCCTTTTAGAGTGGCTACAAAATGGCATGCAAGAGGATTACCATGAAATTGTAAACAACATCATTCAATTAATGGATGGACACTTGCATCAAGGGGTAGAGCGCTTCTCCATGTCCCATAAATAAATAATATCTTCTTGAAATAGAAGGTCCATGAACTCCAATAGTCTTTCTAAAATAGTAGATGTGACATTTCTGTTTTAGAAATGTCACATCTACTATCCCTTTACTGCTCCTGCTGTCATTCCTTCAATAACCGTTTTATTTAATATCATATATAGTACAAGCATTGGCAGTACACTCATAGATACAGATGCAAAGATGGCGCCCCAGTTTTTTGCTCCAAATTCATTCTGAAAATATAGAAGTCCAGTCTGAATGGTCTTTAACTTTGTATCACTGATAAAGGTCATAGAAAAAATCAAATCATTCCATTTGTAAAAAAACTGCAGTACTAAAACCGTAACCGCTGCATTTTTCATTAATGGTGCAACAATATGCCAAAACATTTTATAAATTCCGCAGCCATCAATGACAGATGCTTCTAAAATTTCCATAGACAGCGACCTCATATATCCTGTTACAAGGAATACTGATAGCGAAAGTCCAAAAGCTATATAAGTCAATATTAAACTCAATCTTGTGTTGGTAAGCCCCATTTTATTATAAATCTGGAATAAAGGAAGAAGTGCTGTTGCAACTGGAACCATAATCCCTAGAATAAAAAACTCTTTTATTATATTTTTAAACCTCCATTCCATGATGGTTACGGCAAATCCAATGGTCATACTAAATAATACAATAAATACAAGTGCTACAAGAGTATTAATCAAACTATTCTTAAAGAAGATTCCCATATTTCCCTTTGTCCATGCATCAATAAAATTTTGAACATAGAATCCATCTGGAAGTGCATATGCTGGTTTTGTAACAAACTCGGCTGGTTGTTTAAATGCTGCTGTCAGCATCCAAAAGATAGGATATACTTCAATCATAACAATGATAAAAATCATGATTTTTATTAAAATTGACTTTGTTATTTTCTTTGCTTTACCTGGTTTCATGCTCTTCTCCTATTCTTCTTCTTTTCTGTCTAACAGGTGGATCAGTCTTGTTCCTATAATACAAATCAGGAAGATTACTATGGCAATGGTACTTCCATAACCTACTTTGTTATAAGAAAATGCCACATCGTACATATACATAGAAAGAGATGTTGTCGCATTACCTGGTCCTCCACCTGTTAAGGCAACTGCAGATTCGAACATTTTTACACTACCTGCAAAACTAAATACTAAACAAGTGATAGTAACTGGTTTTAATAATGGTAAAATAATGTATCGAAATGACTGAAAAGCGGAACATCCATCAATTTTACCAGCTTCCATAACATCCTCAGGGATATCTAATAAGGCTCCGAAAAATATCACGGCATAGAATCCCATTGCAACCCAAACATCCATAAAACTAAGAGCTGGTAAGACCGTCTTAGCCTGACCGATCCACGGCTGTACCCAATCCGTTAGTCCAATATTAGAAAGAAGACTGTTTAATAAACCATAGTTTGGTTGAATTTCATAGATCTTTACAAACAATTGACCAACTGCAACGGTAGGTAGTACCACAGGGAAAAATATTAGAGTACGAATGACATTTTTAAATCTTTTCAACCAAAATTTAAAAATAAGAGCCATGCACAATCCTAATACTACCTGACCTAGCATGGTTATGGCAATATATTTGATATTTACAATGAAAGCCTCGTGAAAACGAGCATCTTTAAATAATTTCATATAATTTTTTAATCCGCTAAACGTCCAGTTAAGACCTGGGGATCCATCGTAAAATGAATACACCAAAGACCAGATCACGGGAATAA
>DVLR01000071.1 GCA_018715425.1 Candidatus Merdenecus merdavium | reverse complement strand
GCCCTGTAGGCGTGGTGGAGATGATTGGAAGTAGCTACGAAACCAATAAACAAAGTGATGGAATGCTAATTGGCTTCATTTCCGTATTAAATCTAGCCATTTTAATTAGTGCTAACTTAGGTGTGGTAAATTTACTTCCAATTCCTGCTTTAGATGGAGGACGGTTAGTTTTCTTAATTATTGAGGGAATACGAGGTAAGGCCATAGATCCAGATAAAGAAGGAATGGTCCATTTTGTTGGATTTGTACTTTTGATGCTACTTATGGTCGTAGTTCTCTTTAATGATATTCGAAGAATCTTTTAGGGGATAGGCTGCCAAAGCAAGGTTTTTAAAAGTTTACTGAAATTAGTAACGATCTAGGATATTCCTGCATAGAATAGTGATAACATGATATGTTTAGAGGTAAATATGAATAAATCTGTAAGAACTATGCAGCAGGATCGACCTGATAGAGGCAAATTAAAAGTAAGTGTATTATCTAATTTACAAGAAATACCTATAGATAATGCTAGGGTGGAAATTTCTTATACAGGAGATCCAGCTAGTACTGTAGAGGAGCTGATTACAGATACATCAGGTATTACAGATACTGTAGATCTGGCAGCTCCTCCTATTGATTACAGTCTAGAACCTGGGTCTAATCAGCCTTATTCGGAATACACAATAAGGGTTAGTGCTTCAGGATTTGAAACGATTACGGTATCAGGATCTCAGCTTTTAGCCGAGACGACTTCGATCCAACAGATTCGATTAAGACCACTTCAGCCCAATCAGCCTCCTGATACCATTGTCATACCAGCGCATACCCTTTATGGAGAGTACCCACCTAAAATCGCCGAAAATGAAATAAAACCCATTAGTGAAACTGGAGAAATAGTACTTAGTAGAGTCGTCGTTCCAGAGATTGTAGTTGTTCATGACGGTTCTCCAAGAGATACCACTGCACCAGATTATTATGTAAAATATAAGGACTATATAAAAAATGTGGCATCTAGCGAAATTTATGCTACTTGGCCAGAATCTACGATCTATGCTAATGTATTAGCAATTATGTCCTTTACATTAAATCGCGTTTACACCGAATGGTATCGTAATAAAGGTTTTAACTTTACCATTACATCATCTACAGCTTTCGATCATAAATGGATGGAAGGAAGAAATATCTTCGAAAATATTTCTAGAATTGTAGACTCTGTATTCGTAAATTACTTATCAAGACCCAATGTAAAACAGCCGATTTTAACTCAATACTGTGATGGAGAAAGAGTTACTTGCCCAAATTGGATGTCACAATGGGGCTCTAAAACACTAGGTGATCAAGGCTATGAAGCTATCGATATTATCCGCCATTATTACGGTGATAATATGTATATTAATGCAGCAGAAGAGGTGGCAGGCATTCCATCCTCTTGGCCAGGGCAAAATTTAACCATAGGATCCAGTGGTGAAAAAGTGATTCAGATGCAAGAACAACTTAATACTATTGCTGGTACTTATACGGCGATTCCAAGAGTTTCTGTAGATGGGCAGTTTGGTGAAGAAACTGCAGCAGCAGTAAGAAAGCTGCAAGAAGTTTTCGATTTACCAGTAACAGGTGTAGTAGATTATGCTACATGGTTTAAGATCCAAGAAGTATATGTAGGAATTACACGAATCGCTGAGCTTACTTAAGCTTAGAAAAAGAATCCTTGGGAAAACCATAAGGGGGGATGGATTTCTAACTTTAAAGTTTTCCCGAAATAGGATATAATAAACGAATCAAAGAAAAGAATGGAGAGAAAGATGAGTTTTATTGAATTACTGAAGGTTATCTTATTGGGCATAGTAGAAGGTATCACAGAGTGGTTGCCCATCAGTAGTACTGGTCATATGATTTTGGTCAATGAATTTATTCAGTTAAATGTTGATGAAAATTTTATGGAATTGTTTTTAGTAGTGATCCAGTTGGGAGCTATTTTAGCTGTAGTTGTATTGTTTTGGGAAAAGATATTTCCCTTTCATTTAAAAAATGGCTTTAAGGTAGATAAGAAAAAGATGAATATGTGGTTTAAAATTGTTGTAGCATCTTTACCAGCAGCAATCATTGGTATTCCTTTTGATGATGTGATTGACCGAGTATTCTATAATTACGTAGTAGTAGCAGCAATGTTGATTATCTACGGAGTATTCTTTATTGTTATAGAAAACAGAAATAAAGGAACGAAGCCTCGTGTTCAAACCTTAGATCAGATTGATTATAAAATGGCATTCCTAATTGGTATCTTCCAACTTTTGGCGGTTATTCCAGGGACATCAAGGTCTGGTGCCACCATTGTTGGTAGTATGATGATAGGTATCTCAAGAACAGTGGCAGCAGAATTCACTTTCTTTTTAGCCATACCAGCAATGGCGGGAGCTAGCTTGATTAAAATCTTAAAGATTGGTCTTTCGTTTCCGCCTAGCTACTTGGCCCTTCTAATCGTTGGAATGGTTGTAGCTTTTGTAGTCTCTGTACTTTCTATTAAATTCCTAATGGGATACATAAAAAAACATGATTTTAAGGTGTTTGGGTGGTATCGTATTGTTTTAGGTATTCTTGTACTGGGATATTTTATCCTTAGCTAAAACCTTTAGAGATGGGAGTATCAAAAGGTGCAAAAATCTATTGTTGGATAAATTGTACATATAGAAACATAAAAAAACAGCTATCTTGTGTGAATTTTAGAAAAATACTATACATAATGGCCTTTTGATACTCAATCTTTTAAAGAAAAAAAGATGATTTTTGCTTTTTTTGCTTGCTTCATAAAATCGTTAAAAAGATCTTGCATTCAGTAAAAAAAACAGTTATAATATTTCGAAAGTAAAAAGAAATAATTAACCGTCAAAAGCAAGGGAGGAACAACATGCAAACAAGTAGCGTGAAGAAACCAAAAGTATTGATTATTGGTTCAGGTCCAATTATTATTGGTCAGGCATGTGAATTTGATTATTCAGGTACACAGGCTTGTAAGGCATTAAAACAATTAGGATATGAGATTATATTAGTTAATTCTAACCCAGCAACTATTATGACTGATCCGGAAACAGCGGATGTGACATATATTGAACCACTTAACGTAGAACGGTTAGAACAAATTATAGAGAAAGAAAGACCGGATGCGTTACTACCAAATTTAGGTGGACAATCGGGTCTTAATCTTTGCTCAGAATTAGCAGAAAAAGGAGTTTTAGATCGGTATGATGTGAAAGTCATTGGCGTTCAATTAGATGCTATTCAAAGAGGAGAAGATCGAATCGAATTTAAAAAAGCAATGGATAAACTAGGAATTGAAATGGCGAAAAGCGAAGTGGCATATAGTGTAGA
Organism: Candidatus Merdenecus merdavium; assembly: GCA_018715425.1. Lineage (GTDB taxonomy): Bacteria > Bacillota > Clostridia > Lachnospirales > Lachnospiraceae > Merdenecus > Merdenecus merdavium. Next base: position 9,644 of record DVLR01000071.1, on the reverse strand, counting down.
TGAGGCTGTAGCTATAGCAGAAAACTTAGGTTATCCTGTGGTTTTAAGACCAGCTTATACCATGGGAGGAGCTGGTGGCGGTTTAGTATATAATGTAGAAGAGCTTAAAACGGTTGTTGCCAGAGGGCTTAAGGCAAGTTTAGTTGGACAAGTATTAGTAGAGGAATCTATTTTAGGATGGGAAGAGCTAGAATTAGAAGTAGTCAGAGATGCTAATGGTAAAATGATTACGGTTTGTTTTATCGAAAATATAGATCCATTAGGAGTGCATACAGGAGATTCTTTCTGCTCTGCACCAATGCTTACCATACCAGAGGAAGTGCAGAAACGATTACAAGAAAAGTCCTATAAAATTGTAAACGAAATTGAAGTCATAGGTGGAACCAATGTGCAGTGGGCACATGATCCAGTAACCGATCGAGATATTGTAATAGAAATCAATCCAAGAACTTCTAGATCATCAGCATTAGCATCAAAAGCAACAGGATTTCCAATTGCGTTAATATCATCTATGTTGGCAGCAGGTCTTACGTTAGATGAAATTCCATGTGGTAAGTATGGAACTTTAGATCAGTATGTACCAGACGGTGATTATATTGTCATTAAGTTTGCACGTTGGGCATTTGAAAAATTCAAAGGTGCAGAAGATAAATTAGGTACTCAAATGAGAGCTGTAGGCGAAGTTATGAGTATTGGAAAGACGTATAAAGAAGCGTTGCAAAAAGCTATAAGGAGTTTAGAGATTGGACGCTATGGCTTAGGATTTGCTAAGGATTTTAACCAAAAGAGCAAAAAAGAGCTGTTATCTATGTTAAATCAGGCAACAAGTGAAAGGCAATTCATACTTTACGAAGCCATTAGAAAAGGAGCAACCGTAGACGAGCTCTTTGAACTGACAAAAATAAAGCACTATTTCTTAGAGCAAATGAAAGAATTAGTGGAAGAAGAGGAAGAAATTTTAACTTATAAAGGACAATTACCTCCTAAAAAACTACTGATCAATGCAAAGAAAAACGGCTTTTCTGATCATTATTTAAGTCAGATATTGGATATAGAAGAAACCGAAGTAAGAAAAGCCAGACTTGGATATGGACTGAAGCAGAGTTGGGAAAGTATACATGTAAGTGGAACGAAAGATAACTCTTACTACTATTCAACTTACAATACAAAGAAGAACAATCTAATATCTAGAGATAAACAAAAAATTATGATCTTAGGTGGTGGACCAAATAGAATTGGACAAGGAATAGAATTTGATTACTGTTGTGTTCATGCGGCAAAAGCTCTGAGAAAACTGGGATTTGAAACCATCATGGTAAACTGTAATCCTGAAACCGTTTCTACAGATTATGATACTTCAGATAAATTATATTTCGAACCACTAACGTTAGAAGATGTTTTAAGTATTTACGAAGAAGAGCAGCCAGTGGGAATCATTGCGCAGTTTGGAGGTCAAACGCCTTTAAACTTAGCTTCAGATCTTGAGAAATTTGGAGTACGTATTTTAGGAACACCACCAGAGGTTATTGATCTTGCAGAAGACCGAGATCAGTTCAGGGCGATTATGGAAAAACTTAACATTCCAATGCCGGAAGCTGGTATGGCAGTAACCATTGAAGATGCCTTAAGGATTGCTGATGAAATAGGATATCCAGTTATGGTGCGCCCTTCTTATGTATTAGGTGGAAGAGGAATGGAAATAGTTTACGATCCTACCACATTAAAACAGTATATGGCCGCAGCAGTAGGCGTGACACCAGATAGACCAATCCTCATTGATCGATTTCTTCACCATGCTATGGAGTGTGAGGCAGATGCTATTAGTGATGGAGAACACGCTTTTGTTCCAGCAGTTATGGAACATATTGAGTTAGCTGGAGTTCACTCAGGAGATTCAGCTTGTATCTTGCCTTCTCTCCATATATCAGATGAAAATTTAAAAACAATTAAAGAATATACAAAAAAAATTGCTGAAGAAATGCATGTTGTTGGTCTTATGAACATGCAATATGCAATCGAAGATGGAGTAGTCTTCGTACTAGAGGCGAATCCAAGAGCATCTAGAACAGTACCTTTGGTTTCAAAAGTATGTAACATTCCCATGGTACAACTTGCAACAGAAATTATTACTTCTGAATTAACGGGAAAAGATTCACCAGTGAGTCAATTAAAAGAGAAGAAAATCAACCACTTTGGTGTCAAAGAAGCCGTATTTCCGTTTAATATGTTCCAAGAAGTGGATCCTTTACTAGGACCAGAAATGCGATCTACGGGAGAGGTATTGGGACTAGCTACCACCTTTGGAGAGGCTTTCTATAAAGCTCAAGAAGCTACACAGACAAAACTCCCATTAAGAGGAACCGTACTGATTAGTGTAAATGATAAGGATAAAGGTGAAGTAGTAGAAGTAGCGCAGAAATTTAGTCAATGTGGATTTTCTATTGTTGCAACTGGAAGAACCCATGGACTCATTGTGGATGCTGGGATCAAGGCAGATAAAATAAAAAAATTAAAGGAAGGCCGACCAAATATTTTAGATGCCATTGCAAACAAAGAAATTGATATTATCATTAACACGCCAAGAGGGCAATCAAGTAGCGAAGATGATAGTTATATTCGTAAAGCAGCAATTAAGAACAAAATCCCATATTTTACTACAATTGCAGCAGCAAAAGCAGCAGCCAGTGGAATTAGAACAGCCATAAGAAAGGAAGATATTGGAGTAAAAGCTTTACAAGAATATCATAAGGACATAGAGTCTTAAAAATTTAAGTAGAAGAAGTATTTAGTAAATCCCTTCATTACTAAGTGCTTCTTCTTTTTTTATAGAAAAACTCCCCACTGAAAACATTTTTTATATTAAGATTGTATTAGTGGATTGTACATAATTAAATACTTTCGCCTAAACTATTTTCATTTTAATGAAAATAGTTTATTATAATGATGAATGATATGTTAAAATGAACATAGTTTATCTTTGTGAAATATCATAAAAAAGGGAAAGCAGGTGATTTCTATTACAGAGAAGATGATAAAATTAGTCAATAAGCTACACAGAAATCACGTTCTGAGCAAGGAAGAATTTATAGATCTCATGGATCATATGGATCAAGATACTTTAGACTTCATTAGGAGCTTAGCAAGAAACATAAGCCAAAGATATTTTGGAAATAAAGTATATGTAAGAGGATTGATTGAGTTTACTAATTACTGTAGTAATGATTGCTATTACTGTGGAATTAGAAAAGGAAATAAAGAAATTATCAGGTATCATCTAACAAAAGAAGAGATCATGGAATGCTGTCACAGGGGATATCAATTGGGATTTCGAACCTTTGTTTTACAAGGTGGAGAGGACCCAAGCTATACGGATGAAGACTTAGTCTCTATCATTCATTCTATGAAGGAGGCTTACAGTGACTGTGCCATTACGTTGTCAATAGGGGAACGTACATACGATTCTTATCAAAGGCTAAAAGAATCAGGTGTAGATCGCTTTTTATTACGCCATGAGACAGCAAATAGTGTTCATTATAAAAAACTCCATCCAAGGAATCTTTCTTTAGAAAATAGAAAGAGATGCTTATATGATCTAAAGGAGTTAGGATTTCAGGTTGGAACTGGTTTTATGGTTGGTTCCCCTTACCAAACAACAGAATGTTTAGCCGAAGATTTACTGTTTATCCATGATTTAAAACCTCATATGGTTGGGATTGGACCTTTTATTCCCCATCATAAAACTCCGTTTAAGGATCAAAAACCAGGATCTTATGAGCAAACATTGCTGCTCATTAGTATCTTAAGGATCATGTTACCCAATGGGTTGCTTCCAGCGACCACATCTCTTGGAACTTTAGTAGATGGAGGAAGAGAACAAGGGATTTTATCTGGAGCCAATGTTGTTATGCCAAATTTATCGCCTTTCAATGCAAGAAAGAGCTACCAGCTTTATGATAATAAACTACATACTGGTGCGGAACATGCAGAAGGAGCCAATGGATTAAGGGCTAACATGAAAGCCATAGGTTATGATTTAAGTTACGAAAGAGGAGATTTTAAACCGATGATTTAAAGGTTAAAAATCATCGTAAAGTTTCTTTTCCTTTTTAGTGAGGGAAACATTTAGGGAGGAGCTACAAATGTATGATGTTACATCAAGTAAAGCAGAAGAATTTATTCATGACGGTGAAATTTTAGAAACCATATCATATGCAAAAAAATATAAAAATGATCTGACACTGATCAATACAATTTTAAATAAAGCAAGAGAAATGAAGGGTTTATCCCATCGAGAAGCCATGGTTTTACTAGAGTGTGATATAAAAGAGATCAATGAAGAAATTTATGATTTGGCAAGAGAGATAAAGCAAAAATTCTATGGAAATCGAATCGTTATGTTTGCACCTTTATATCTTTCTAATTACTGTATCAATGGATGTACATACTGTCCTTATCACTACAAAAACAAAACCATTGTACGGAAAAAACTCACTCAAAAAGAGATCGAAAAAGAAGTAATGGCACTGCAGGATATGGGACATAAACGTCTGGCACTGGAAACAGGGGAGGACCCGATGAATAGTCCTTTAGAATATGTGTTAGAGAGCATCAAAACCATTTATGGTATAAAACATAAAAATGGTCAGATTCGCCGTGTAAATGTGAATATAGCAGCCACTACCGTAGAAAATTATAAAAAATTAAAAGATGCAGGAATAGGAACTTATATTTTATTTCAAGAAACTTATCATAAAGAGAATTATGAAAAATTACATCCTACTGGTCCAAAACATAATTATGAATACCATACGGAGGCTATGGATCGCGCCATGGATGGGGGCATTGATGATGTGGGTATTGGCGTATTATTTGGACTCAATATGTATCGATATGATTTTGTGGGGCTTCTTATGCATGCAGAGCATTTAGAAGCAGCTAAAGGTGTGGGGCCACATACCATTAGCGTACCTCGTATTCGACCAGCAGACGATATTGATACAGCTGATTTTTCCAATGGGATATCGGATGAGATTTTTGAGAAAATTGTGGCAGTCCTACGAATTGCAGTTCCATATGCTGGTATGATCATATCAACTAGGGAATCTAGTGAAGTTAGAGAAAGAGTATTAGAATTGGGAATATCACAGTTAAGTGGAGGATCTAAAACCAGTGTTGGTGGTTACCATAAAGATGCAAAAAAAGAACACTCAGAACAATTTAATATAGAGGATCATAGAACCTTAGATGAAATCGTAAACTGGTTGCTAGATCTTGGATATATTCCGAGTTTTTGCACTGCTTGTTATAGAGAGGGTAGAACGGGAGATCGTTTTATGAAACTTGTAAAGTCGGGACAGATTGCAAATATTTGCCAACCCAATGCATTGATGACATTAAAAGAGTATTTAGAAGATTATGCATCCATAGATACTTCCCAAAAAGGGGTGGATGTCATATCAGAAGAATTAAAAAGAATACCCAATGAAAAGGTAAAGGCAAAAACATCAGAATATTTAGAAAAACTTAAAGATGGGAAACGAGATTTTAGGTTTTAAGGAGGTTTAGAAATGAGTATGGATCAGACTCCACGAGGCCAGCGACTTCATATTTCAGTCTTCGGAAAAAGAAATGCTGGAAAATCTACTTTAATCAATGGGCTAACGAATCAAGAAACAGCTTTGGTTTCTCCAGTACCAGGAACGACAACAGATCCAGTATATAAAGCCATGGAGGTTCCAGGAATTGGACCTTGCGTATTTATAGATACTCCTGGATTTGACGATGATGGAGAGTTGGGGAAAAAAAGAATAGAAAAAACATGGGATGTTCTTGGAAAAACAGATCTTGCTCTATTGGTGGTATCACAAGAAGAAAAGATTACAAACTTAGAGGAAGAGAAGCAATGGATGTTACGTCTTCGCAAAGAGAAGATTCCAGTATTAGTGATTTTAAATGCTTGGGATGTAAAGGCCAAAGAAACAAAGGATTTGAAGGATCAAATAAAAAAGATCATAGGAGCTTCTCCTCTTTTGGTTAATGGTAAAGAGGGGACTGGAATAAAGGAAATACTCAATGGTTTGATTTCCATGATTCCAGAAGAGGATCACCAGATAAGCATTACGGGAGATTTAGCTACAGCAGGAGATCATGTTCTTCTGGTGATGCCACAAGATACTCAGGCACCTAAGGGTAGATTGATTTTACCACAAGTACAAACCATACGAGAGCTATTAGATAAGAAATGTATAGTCACTAGCTGTACGCCAGATACTTACGTCCAAGCTCTAGAAACATTAAGGAAAGAACCAAAACTGATTATCACAGATTCCTCAGTATTTAAAGGTGTGTACGAAAGGAAGCCAAAGAAGAGCCTCCTTACGTCCTTTTCGGTATTATTTGCAGGATATAAAGGGGATATGGATTATTTTATAAAAAGTGCAAATAAAATCAAGGATTTAACAGAACACTCTAAGGTCTTAATAGCAGAAGCCTGTACCCATGCTGCAGAAAAAGAAGATATTGGAAGAGTTAAAATTCCAGCTTTGTTGAAAAAGAATATTGGATCTGGAATTACTATAGATATAGTAAGTGGAATCGATTTTTTAAAAGATTTAGAAACTTATGATTTGGTCATTCATTGTGGAGGATGTATGTTTAATCGGAAATACGTACTCCATCGTATTGATAGGGCAAAAGAGAAGAAGGTACCTATGACGAATTATGGAATTGTCATGGCATATTTCGCTGGAATCTTAGATAAGATATCAGTACCTAGTAGATAGATAAAACAGGTATCTATCAAAGAAAAAAATAGGAATAGACTACCGTTGATTGATAAAAAAATAACGAGATAAATTATGGGAGTTTTATAAAAATCACTATAATCATTGGTGAAAGTTAAAGAAAACCAGGGATTTTAAGAAGGAATGTGTAAAATAGGGTATTAAGTACTGCTTGATCATGGATTTTTTTTAGATATCATGCAGTAACATACATAGATTTGTTAAATTAATATCATATGGAGGAGGAAGTTATGCAAGAAATCAAGCAAGATACCAACCAAGAGAACAAGCTAGATCCATCTTATTATGACAAGGTAGACGAGGTATTACATCATTATGGTAGAAACCAAAGTTCTTTAATTCCAGTCATTCAAGAGATTCAACAGGAATATCGTTATCTACCACCAGAACTTTTAACTTATATCGCTAAGAAATTAGGTATCAATGAGGCAAAAGCTTATAGTGTTGCCACATTTTATGAAAATTTCTCTTTTGAACCAAAAGGTAAGTATATTATTAAAGTATGTGATGGAACAGCGTGCCACGTTCGTAAATCTATTCCAATTTTAGAATGTTTATATAAAGAATTGGGACTTAGTAATACGAAGAATACTAGTGAAGATATGCTCTTTACAGTAGAGACCGTGTCGTGCCTTGGAGCTTGTGGTTTAGCACCAGTATTAACGGTGAATGACAAGGTTTACGCTGCGATGACACCAGAAAAAACAGAAGAGCTCCTAAAAGAACTGAGAGGTGAAGAAGCATGAAGGTGACAAATAGAGAAGAGTTTCAAAGGGCTAAAACTGCAGTAAAATCTGTTCTTGAGGAAGAGAAATGTAGAGTATTGATTTGTGCAGGTACTGGATGTATTGCAGGAGGTTCAAATATTATTTATACGCAGCTTAAAGAGTTAACCAAAGATGGTGAGATAGAGTTTGATTTCGCACCTGAGGTAGCCCATGTGGGAGTAAAAAAGAGTGGCTGCCATGGATTTTGTGAAATGGGTCCTTTGGTTCGTATTGAACCTTACAATTATTTATATATTAAAGTGAAAGAAGAGGATTGTAAAGAAATCTATGAAGAGACTATTTTAAAAGGTAGACCAGTAGAAAGACTTCTTTACCGTAAAGATGGAATATGTTATGAACACCAGGAAGAAATTCCGTTTTATGCTAAGCAGACTCGTACAGTGCTTAAGAACTGCGGTCACATTGATGCAGAAAGTATTGATGAATCTCTAGCTGTAGGTGGTTACGCAGCTTTAGAAAAAGCTTTGTTTGAAATGTCCCCAAAAGATGTAATCCATGAGGTTTTAGAATCCAATTTGCGTGGACGTGGAGGTGGTGGCTTCCAAACTGGATATAAATGGAAACAAGTTGCGAAACAGGAAGAACCTATAAAATATATTGTTTGTAATGGTGATGAGGGTGATCCAGGTGCGTTCATGGATAGGAGCATTATGGAGGGAGATCCACATAAAATGATCGAAGGTATGGCGTTGGCAGCTTATGCAGTTGGAGCAACAGAAGGATATATCTACGTTCGTGCAGAATATCCTCTTGCTATTAGCAGATTAAAAAATGCAATGGAACAAGCGGAAAACATGCAGCTATTAGGTGATCATATTATGGGGACCGACTTTTCCTTTCGCCTACATATCAATAAAGGAGCAGGAGCCTTTGTGTGTGGAGAAGGAAGTGCTTTAACGGCATCCATTGAAGGAGATCGAGGAATGCCGCGGGTGAAACCGCCAAGAACGGTGGAGCAAGGACTGTTTGCAAAACCAACGGTATTAAATAATGTGGAGACCTTTTCCAATATCCCCATGATCATTCTAAAGGGTTCTGGATGGTTTAAAGGGATCGGTACACAAAGCAGTCCAGGAACAAAGGCTTTTGCTTTAACGGGAAGTGTAAATAATACTGGGCTTATTGAAGTACCAATGGGAACTACGTTACGAGAAGTTATTTTTGAAATTGGCGGTGGTGTAAAAAATGATGCAGGCTTTAAAGCCGTTCAAATCGGTGGCCCATCAGGTGGATGCCTTGTAAAGAAGCATCTCGATATTCCCCTTGATTTTGATTCTCTTAAAAAAGTTGGAGCAATGATTGGATCTGGTGGTTTAGTAGTTATGGATGAACATACTTGTATGGTGGAAGTAGCAAGATTTTTCATGAACTTTACACAAAATGAAAGCTGCGGTAAATGTGTTCCATGTCGTGAAGGTACGAAGAGAATGTTAGAGATATTAGAAGATATTGTAGAAGGAAAAGGAAGAGAAGAGGATTTGGATCTTTTACTAGAGTTATCTGAAACCATTACAGACTCATCTCTTTGTGGCTTAGGTAAAAGTGCTGCATTTCCAGTGATGAGTACCATTCATTTATTTAGAGATGAATACTTAGAACATGTAGTAGATAAAAGATGTACATCTGGAACTTGTCAATCCCTTAGAAGATATGTGATCGATGCTGACAAGTGTAAGGGATGTTCTAAGTGTGCGAAAGTCTGTCCAGTGGGAGCCATATCTGGAAAGATTAAGGAACCATATGTAATTCATATCGATACTTGTATTAAGTGCGGTGCTTGTGAAGATTCATGCGCATTTAAGGCAATCTACGTAGAAGCTTAATTTATTTTAGGAGGATGATTTTATGGCACAAGTTTTAATAGCACCAAGTAAATATGTTCAAGGTAAAGAAGTGATATATGATATTGCAAAATACGTAGGGGTGTTGGGTAGTAATCCTCTATGTTTGATTAGTGAAAGTGGATTAAAAAGAACCAAGCCATCCATTGAGGCTAGTTACAAAAACACAGATCAAGAAGTAAATTACGAGGTTTTTCAAGGTGAATGTAGTG
>DVLR01000070.1 GCA_018715425.1 Candidatus Merdenecus merdavium | reverse complement strand
CACCTTCTCTTCCCTCCTATAATAGAAATTAAATAAAACTATATTATGCAGAGTTGTAATTGCAAATTTATACAAAGCAAATATAAGAATATAAAAAGAAAAATCAATGAAAAAAATTATTTAAATCAACTATTGACAAAAGGAAGTTTTGAATCTATAATTATCTTCGCTAATAGTTCTAAAGCGATAAACAAAGAGGAAGATATCTTCATAATATGTTTTGAATGTTACATAGTTCCAGCTATTTAAAATCAAGCTTGTAGATTGAAATATTACTTTCATAGGTGATTTTTATCAAGTCTTGAGTGGTTGTTTACTTTGAAATAATACTATATAGATATTATATTACATCACATCTATATTTCTAGTATGACAATAAAGATAGTTCATATATGATAGGAACCCTATGATTCCGCTGTTTTATGTTTTATTTTTACAGATAGGATCATTTTTTGTAAAAAAAGGTAAATAACTCATCCATAAAACGAAAGAAATAGAGTTGATTTATTGGGAATAAATGTATAAAATAACAATACACAAGATTTAAATTCAAAACGTAAAGAGCCTACCAGGTTTTTCAGGACAAGTGAAAGAAAAGGTATAACTATTAAAAACCAAATGTAATTATCTTTATTTTCCTCACTGTAGGTTTCGTCATAGTTATAAAGTTCATATTTACTTTCAATATAATTCTATAAGTCTATAAAGTTAAAGATCAGTATGTATTAAAGTTTAGAGATCACATTCTTTTTATCTATTAAGAAGGATAACAAAAAGAGAAGGAAAAGCAAAATGGAAAAGACAGATAAAAAAGTACGCAAAGATCATTTGCGTCATAAATTGTGCAAAGATTTTTTCGGTTTCATCTTTTATGTAGCTGTTGCACTATTTTTTGTTCTCTTATATTTACAGACAGGAGATGGGAAAACTTCAAAGTCTATTATGGGATACTCCGTTTTTTCAGTATTAACTTCCAGTATGGAAAGTGAAATTCCTCAAGGCTCCTTAGTCTTAACGAAATACGTTCCACCGTCTAGCATTGCCATAGGGGATGATATTACCTTTATCAATCAAGATGAAAGAATTATTACCCATAGAGTCATTAACATTTATGAAAACTATGAAGAAAGCGGGCAATATGGATTTGTTACCAAGGGAATAGAAAATGCAATGGCAGATGATGATATTGTATATGGTGGTAATATGATCGGGAAAGTAATCTGGCATAAGGCGAAAATAGGAAATGGAATTCTATACATAAAAAATCATTTCTCGCTGGTTATCATCATGGCTGTTTTATTTATGATATTAGGAATGTGTATAAAAAAGCTGTTTTCTAAAAATGTTATAGAATCTGTAGATCATAAGGAGATGTAGAAATGCTATGGAAAAGTTATTAAAACAAAAGAAGTTTTTCGTTGCCGTCCTTGGCATTGTATTAGGATTGATTTTCTTAACTGGAACTTTAGCATGGAGAGACTTTTCTCAACATAAGACCAATGAAGCCAGTGGAGATGGAATCATGTACGATGTATCTTTGATTGAAGAATATGAAACCATTACCAACTGGAAAGTAACGGATCCAGAACAAACGAAAAAGATTATGGTTAAAAACATGGGAAAAGATGATACCTATGGCCAGCTTTATGTAAGATTACAATTAAAAGAATATATGGAAATATCAGAGGATGGTGTTGAGTATTCTGAACAGAGATTTATGTTAGATAAAAATGGTGAATTCATCACTTTTTCTGATGAGGATGAGGCGGAAAAAGCCTATCCCATAGCAGAGTATGAGCGAGAGAAACACCAAATCCTAGGAGATGATCAAGAAAGATGGTACATTGCTTTACCTCCTAATGAAGAGTATGGAAAGTTTCTGCCTCTTAGGTTTCAAAAGGGGGAACCAGTTCCCTTAGTGGAAGGAAGCATAAGGGCACAAGAAGATAATCGTTATCAGCATGAAGAAAATGATGCTTGTAATTATAAGATACATACTTGGATGGATGAAGCTGAGATTGAAGATCCATTTCATGAATTTGTAGATTGGATTTTAAATGACCAAGAGATCATTGAGATGAACCAGTGGGATGGTAATCCCGCTCCAGTTTGGATCGCTGATACCCAATCTGCAGAAGGATACATTTACTGGGGACAGCCTTTAAAAGTTGGAGAAACAACCAGTAGTTTTTTTCAGGCACTGAAGTTAAGAAAACAGCCTTCAGGTAGCTTTTATTATGCTTTACACGTTGATATGGAGGCTTTACCAGTGGACGAAGTGGACGATAGCTGGATTTTTTAACTAAGAAATCGTGATGATATTCTTTACAAAGCAAAATACATATAACTGAGATTTAAACAAAGAAAGCCTTTGATTAAATATAGACATGAAGTAGTAAACTTAATACTACATAGGAAAGAAGGAGGAATCCAAATGAAAAATAATTGGAACAAAAAATTAGCAGGTATTACAGCAGTAGTAGCAGTAATCGCTATTCTTCTAACAGGAAGTTATGCTTGGAGAGATTTTTCACAAGTGAAAATCAATGAGGCTTCTGGTAATGGAGAGATCAATGAAGTAAGACTAGTAGAAGATTATGATGAAATAGAAGACTGGTCAATGGAAAATGCAAAAAAAACAAAGAGAATTTATGTTAAGAATACTGGAACCGAAAAGACTCAGGAAACATTTGTAAGATTAAAAATCGGAGAATATATGGATCTTATTGATATTCAAGAATCTCCAGAAAGACTCTTATTAGATGAGAATGGAGATTTTGTAAGTTTCGATACAGAAGCATCTGCTCAAGCAGCATATCCAAATCACGAAGTGAAATCTTATCAAGAATACCGTAAAAGTGAACCTAAGTATTATATTGTTACACAAGAAAAGGATGAAAATGGTCAATTCGGTAAGAAGATGTTGTTATATTCAGATGAGAGAGAGTTAGTAGCTGGTAATGGTACAGAAAGACCTACAGTGAATGGACAGGAACATTCACAAGTAGAATGTGATAAGTTTGAGCTTTATTCTTGGGATGGTAGCGGTAAAATCAGAGAGTATATAGAGTTTCAGGATGGAACCAATGCTTTAGGAGAGTATGACAGCGCCAGTGATGGACAGTGGATCATCGATACAAAAGATGGTGTGAATACTGGTTGGGTTTACTGGAGTAAGCCATTAGCACCAGGAGAAGAAACGACAGATTTTATTTCTAGTATGGAACTTATCAAACAGCCAACAGGAAAGTTTTTCTATTCTTCTGATGTTCATATGGAGACCTTAACTTGGGATGAATTGAATGAAGACACATGGACGGATTTATCTCAAGATATGAAACATATTTTAAGCGTGGGGAATGATAGCGATCTAGGAGATAATAGCACAGCAGATAATGATACAACAGATAATAGCACGGCAGATAATGGTATAGAGGGTATTACGGTGAACACGCCAATAGGTACTGAGTTTCAAGCAGATGGAGTGGATTGGTTAGTAATAGGAAAAGGCGACGACAATCAGAGTTTGCTTATTATGACTAAATTTACACAAGGTGAAATACAGTATAATGATGAATCTATTTATACATATAAAAACACAAATCTAGAACGGAAGATGAAGGAGTTTACACAGAATTTAACCGTTTTAGAAAGTAAAATCCCAAAAATAGAGTTAAAGGATAGTGATCTATCTAGAGTGAGTGATAGTGGTGAACTCATTGGTGCTTTTGCATTAAATAA
>DVLR01000069.1 GCA_018715425.1 Candidatus Merdenecus merdavium | reverse complement strand
CTTTTAAAAAGATGCCAGGAAAAATTAAAAATGGAATAATCACTAAGTGGAACGAAGTCACTGGAAGCATACATGATGCTTTTGTACGACCTTTTAAAAATATTGTTGAAGCTATTAAACGTACTTTTAATTTTACACTACCAAGGCCTAAACTACCTCGTATAAATATTAATTGGCGAAATGTTGGTATGGGAATAAGTATTCCGAGTTTTGGAATACAATGGTATAAAAAAGGTGCAATCTTTACCAAACCTACTATGTTTAATACACCTTTTGGTATGAAGGGTGTGGGTGAAGCTGGGGCAGAGGCTGTCCTACCAATTGAGAAACTATCTGATATATTTGTCGATACTATGGCGAAACTTGAAGGCGGTACTGGCGGTGACATATACATTTCTGGTAATGAATTTATTGTAAGAGATGATAATGATATAGAAAAGATTGCTAGAGAGCTACAAAAGATGATAGACAGGAAAAGAAGAGGGGTAGGTTTATAATGGAAAAAGGCGTTTTGATTCAAGATGTAAGTTATAATCCGTTTGGGGATAAGATTGAATTTAACAATATAAACCTTGCCCAATATGGAGTGCTTGAAAAAGTAGATAGGAATTTTACCCCTGGAATAAGGGTAAAAACAAAGGAAATACAGGGTAGGAATGGCGTCTTATATAAGGGAAAAGAGTTTGAACCTCTGTATATTGACATTTACCTAAGACTTTTTAAGGGTATAAACATTGGTCGATTAATGAATATGATTTATAAAAACACCTCTAGTGACAAGCTAGGGGTTTTAAATTATAAGGATAGCAAGGTTTTTTATGATGCTGTAGCTGTTGATTATAATATAGAGGAAAGTCATAGGGACCTACAAAAACTTATAAAAATCACTTTTCTTGTACCCTCTGGATCAGGTAGGTCTAGGTCATATGTCGAAACTAACAATTTTACTGACAAGACTATAAGACTTGGTGGAAATTTACCAACATACCCTATATTTACTTTTGAGGGAAGTAGTGCAAAAATTTATTCTTACGATAAGGATGGTGGAGAAATTATTATAACCACAGGGGTTAGTAGGAAATTTGAAATAGACTCTAAGAATGAAACGGTCTTTGCAAACGGTAGCCTTGATATGAAAAGACTTGATTGGAATAGTGATTTTTTCATGATTTATGACGGTATGAGAGTGAGAAGTACTGTACCTATTAAGATGAGATATTACGAAAGATATATGTATGATGAAGATTGATTACGATAAAGAAATCACACGAAAGAAGGTGATTGATTGATACTTTTGCTTGATAAAAATGAAGAATTAACCCGTTCTATCGATTGTTATGATATAACTAGGACAAGGGAACTTAATGGTGAAAATACTATAGAGATTGAAACCAATGAGGAAATCCTTGAAGGTGATAGAATTGTCTTTAAGGACGAACAGGGTGTATGGAATGAGTATATCATATCAAGTGTAGATATGGAAAGAGATAATGAAGTTAGATATATAGCCTATGGAGAGGACTCGTCATACGAATTGTTCTACACCTATGTAGATGACTTAAAACCTAGAGATGAAAATGCAAAAATCTTACTTGCTAGATTATTAAAAGATACTAGGTTTGAAGTCGGTTTTGTTGAAGATGTAGGAAATATTAATACTAACTTTTACCATACAAACGTGAGAAACTGCATTTACAGAATTGTAGAGATTTTAGGTTGTGATATAAGCTATGATATTAAGGTTAAAGATAATAAAATCGTTGGTAGATATGTGAACCTATATAAGAAGATAGGGTCAAACAATGGTAAGAGATTTACCTACAAAAAAGACCTTAACAATATTAAGAAAACTATTGATTATTCTAACATTTGTTCAAAACTTTATGGTTATGGTAAGGGTGAAGAAATAGTTGAAGATGATTATGACATAACAGCTGATAATAGTGAAAAAGAGTCTAAATATGGTAGACGTATCAACTTTGCTGATGTGAATGGTGGCAAGAAATATGTAGAAAATAATGATACCCGACTTAAATATGGAATAGGTGTTGAAAGAAAACATTTGGAAAGCGTATTTGTTGCTGAAGATTGCGAAGACAAGGAAGAACTTCTAAGACTGACAAAAGAGGAGTTAGAAAAAAGGAGTAGACCTAAAATATCTTATGATATAAATGTGGAAGATATAAGCAAATATCAAGATATGGGTGGAATTGTTGAAGGAGTAGGTCTTGGAGATGAGGTCTTAATATCTGACAAAAGTATCAACGAAAAAGTATTAACACGTGTGATTAAGATTGTAGACCATCCTTTTACTGGAGAAGATATAGACATAACTCTGGGTAATTATTTTATAAACCTTGCTGACAATCTTGCTGAACTGGAAAAACTTAAACAGCTAATA
Source organism: Candidatus Merdenecus merdavium (assembly GCA_018715425.1). GTDB lineage: Bacteria > Bacillota > Clostridia > Lachnospirales > Lachnospiraceae > Merdenecus > Merdenecus merdavium. Next base: position 946 of record DVLR01000069.1, on the reverse strand, counting down.
GAAAGACGTGAGAAGCTACTCGGTGAAGAAATAGAAAAACTTGCAACCATGACTAATAAAGGTTTCTTGCGTTCCGTAACTGATTTACTTAACAAGGAACTTAATGATACAGATGGTTTTGTTTACTTTATACCTGATAAAGGGATAAGGATATATAACAAACCAATAGATGCCAACCCTACAAAATGTATAGAACTAGGTGGGGGTCATTTAAGAATAGCTAATAAGAAACTAGCCAATGGGGAATTTGACTTTACCACTTTTGGTACTGGAGATGGATTTACAGCAAGTCTAATTGTTGCCGGAATACTCAAGGGTGGAAAGGTTGAGTTTGACCTAGAGAATGGAACGTTTCTGATAGGAGAAAGTATAGAGAACTTTTCCATGCTATGGGATGGAAAAACTCTTAAACTTAGAAATGTTGATATAGACCTGTCTAACAACTATCAAATTGGTGAGATTAACAAACAGATTGAAGAAAACACCAACAATTTTAATAATTCTATTGTAAATCTTGATGATAAGATTGGTGAGCTTAGTGGTAGCTTTGATACTAAAATTTCTAATATCACAGGTGAAATCGAATCGGTGAGGCAGGATTTTAAGGTTGGTCAGGGTGAGTTTGAGTCAACCATAAATACGAAGATTAAAGATTTGACTGCTGATGTAGAAGTTAATTTTAAAGATGTCAATGAGAAAATCGCTGGAAATGTAACTGGAATCGCAAACCTTAGCTCTCAAATCAAACAGACAGAAAGCTCTATTACACAATCTGTTTCTAATCAGATAAAGGCTGTAAATGACAAAATAGATGATGAATCATCTGGGATTAGGACTTATATCACTAATAACTATTCTACTACTACACAAACGGCCAACATGATACAAAATAAAGTTTCTAGTTATGATTCAAGGCTTGGAAGTGTTGAATCAAAGATTATACAAA
>DVLR01000068.1 GCA_018715425.1 Candidatus Merdenecus merdavium | reverse complement strand
CTATAAGTTTGGGATAGGTTGAATAAATATCTAGACGAAAATGGCTGATACGTCTATGGTAAGCGGAGATCCATTGGAGTTGTGTACACAACAAAATAAAACCGCGTAAATGTTTGAGAGTTAGTTAATCTAACTCTTTTTTCTTATTCAACAGATGATATAAATTATCATTTATGCTATAATTAAGGTACTGATGAGGGACAGTTAAAGCGGAGGAAGCTCCGAGGTTTGTCGGCACTTTCCATCCAATGATTGAATCATTGGTAAAAAGGTTTAGCTCGTGGAACTCATCCTGTTGACCGTCCAGACCATGACGGTCTTTTTTTGTGTCTTCAGAATCGAATTCTTTCGAGCTAGGTTCCGCCACCTTAATAGTCTTTCTATTTTGCTTTTCTATCCATAGAGTTTCTATTGCCCCACTTTGTGTAATTAAATAGGATGCATTTTCATCACTAATACTATGAGTCAGACGATTCACTACCCTTTGATTCATGTTTTTATCTATATACCTATCACTTGTTGTGATTCCTAACAGCATGTTCTCCTCCATATGAATCAAATCATTGGTTGGAACAATGTACACATCATCTTCTGTTGATCGATAACCAACACTCAATAGCTTAGTATTGAAGTTGCTATTTAATATCCCTAGAGCATCTATAGCTAACTCCTTATCTAATGGTTGATCTTCTCCCAGTAAAGTATCCGTAAACTTCAACATTACATCTAGCTTATCCATACTATTTTCTGCAAGCTGTAGTTTTTCTACATCAACCGTTTGATTGAAAAAGTCTGTATGAAACTGATAAAAGTTCATATCATATTTATTCTCAGTGCCATATTTCAAATCAAACAGTTCAGCTAAATAAAACCCTTGTTTATTGATTGAACCATAAAAGACATCATAAGCATTTGGAATACCTTTATGTAGATAAATAGCATTAACAGTAAAACCTGCATCAGGACTATCTGGATTGATATCGATTGATGATCTTTCTTTTCGATAAGTGATAACCTTTTGTATATTTTCACGAAGTTGATAGAGTTTCTCCAAAAACACTTTTTTATCCATGATTACACCTCCTCGTATATTGGTTGTTTTCGATTAATTACCCGTCTTTCTTATCTGAAACGAGCTTAGAATCGAAATCTCGCACACGACACTTTCTCAAAAGTGTACAAATTGTTCCACATTATAAATCACTCGATTTTTCTAATTTTCTAAAGATGATAGAAAATCATTCGAGTGATCCTAACATTAATTTCTTCTACTTTTCTTATTTACTTTTTTGGGGTTGGCAGTACCATTGGCAATCGCACTGGCTAATGCTTTTCTTTTCTTCTTTTTAATTTTGGATTTTTTCTTATGCTTCAATCACTTCTTCTCCTTCTACAAAAAAGATTTCTTCTGGGAAGCTTTCTTCCACAATAATTTTTGCTTTGAATTCTTCTTCTGAAATTTCGTGTCTTAAATACTGTTGCTTGCGTTCTTCTTGAATTTCTTCTTTACGCTTTAAGTATCGGTCAGCTAATTTTTGAAAAGTCTCGGGATCATGCTTAAATGATTGTTCAATTGCTAGATAATCATTTTTACCTAACCCTTGATATTCAATAACTTTCTCATTTTGGTCGATTCTACATACCGCCCATTTTTCTTTTGCATCAAATTCGGATACCTCTACACCCGGAAATATCAATTTTGTCATAACAATTCCTCTTTTCTTTTTTTATTTCCTTCATCATAAACAAAAAAGTAAAAAGTAAAGAATAAAGTATAAATAAACAAAAAAAGACTACCTAACCGAAATTAGATAGTCCAATACTGCTATATTCTATTTTTCTAGTGCAGATAGCCATATATTCTTCTCTTTTATCTGGAAGTTAATCGATATCGGCCAGTATCTAAAGACCCATTTTTCTGTCTTTAATTTCTTTCTTACGTTAAATTGATTTGAATAATCAACAGTAGCTCTAAATTCTTTCCCTCTTAAATACCAATACTTAATAAATATTTGATAGATGAATTTACGTTGATTGGTTATAACTTTCTTGATATAGATTTGAAGAAGGGTGTATGAAAGGTATATATATAAATATAGGATCAAATATAGACCAGCTTCTTCTAGAGAAATGGATAAAGGCATAAACCAATATAAAAATAGATAGACAAGAATTACATTAACCTGTATATAAATCGCTCGTTTCAGCTTATTTGGAGAAAAGATTACTCTTATCCACATAGCTAAACATAATACGAAAATACCAGTAAAGAAAACAATGGCTCCCATCTTTTTCTCCTCATTCGGAAGCGCTGAAAAGATTACTGCCCAGCCCAACCCTTGTATTATCCCCCATAGGATTGAAAGTATTCCCTTGTATAACCCGTAACGAATAGCTATATTTATAACTTCTAGCTCTGCTTTCTCAGATTTCATCTTTTGATATTTTAACTTTTGATATTTTTCTAAATACTCCATCCAATGAAAGTCTGTTTTAGTTTTCTGGCTTTCTCTTCTTCCGTTTAATAAGTACACCATAAAGTCTGCAAAAGGAAGAATATTTAAACAAAATTCAAAGGTAAGTAGTATACCAAAAATAAGTATACCGATAAACAAAGTATCATTTAACATAAATAATCTCACTTCTCTTTCAATTAATTTAATAAAAGTATAACTAAAGAGCTTATTTTTCTTGTTTTTAGGATATTTTTTCAAAATACTTTTCAAAAGCTAGATTACATGGTAGTTTATTAGTAAATAGTAGAACATAAGGAGAAGATACATGCAAACAATGAAACATTTGATTGAAGAAGTTGAGTGCTATATCGATAAAACAAACCAGATTACACTCATCGATAACTATGAAATTATGTACCAACTTTTAGCAAACTTAGGGGATTTGAGTCGTGCGTTACGAGCATTAACCTTTTCTAAAGAACAACAGCATATCAAAAGTATTAACATTTTTATTATGCATAGTGCAATTGGGGATATACTTTATCAATTAATTTTATTATCTCGAAAAAAAGGCTGTACCTTTGTGTTTGATACCGAGATAAAACATGCTACGGATCCACTTTATCATTTAGTGGTGTTATTGGAAAAAATCTACGCAAACTTAGATAAGGATAGCTGGAATGAAGAGCAAAGATGGATTTCTGAAATCGTTGATACACTGAGACAAATTGCTACTAAATATGATTTTACTTTAGAAGAATGTCTATCCAATCGTATCGATAAATTTTAAAAAAATTACTCAAAACTTTTGACATTTTCTTACGTACTTTCGTTATTATATGTGAAAGGTTGTGAGAAATATGATTCGCTTAAAAACAAAGATTGGAAAATACTATTATGAAGAGGCAAAAAGAGCTTTTCATGAAAGTGTGGCTGATGAGGTTCTAGATGCATTTGAGCTAAAGCATTACTACCGTATCGCGCCTACAGCTAGTGTCATTATTCTAAAGGAAGATAGCTTTGAAGATGATAGATATCTTCCACCATGCATTCTTGTACATGATCTTGAATACTATAAAATTGAATTTATCTAAACAAAAAGAGGCTCTGACAATTTTTTTGTCTAGCCCCTTTTTTTATTATAAAAACCTCCATTTCAGTGCGTAACTGTGCCTTAATAGCTATGGAGGGATTGACATCATATTAAAAATTTACGAAAAATGTCTATTATATACTTCATTCCACCAATCTTCTGGTAATGGCGGTACGCTGAGTTCGTTTTGTGCTATAGAAAGGCATTGTATAACGGTCTTCAAACCTAATGCAAATTCTTCTTTTCCTGATTTCATAATGAAAACTAATTCATCTTGGCAGTCATCACATAGCAGATGATTTTCTACTTGCCATTGATTATCTACTACCTTTGGTTGTGCTTGTTGGAGTTCTTTCGTATGCTTGGTTTCCATGATCATACCTCTTTTCTTATAGTATAATCATAGTTTAGCGTATAATATTAAAAGAAATGATTTTAGGATAGAAAAACAAAATTCAACAGACTACAACTTTTATATAGGAAGAGTCATTTGTTCAAGATACTGTTTTTTTTCTTTGAGTCGATGAATTAATTCTTCCTGCAGGTCATCTAAAAAAGCATTTCTTGTTTCAAATGTCCAGTTACTATTTTCAATATCTGAATAATAAAATAATATAAACTGTGGTAAAACATCAATA
>DVLR01000067.1 GCA_018715425.1 Candidatus Merdenecus merdavium | reverse complement strand
CTATTGAAAATACTATTTACAGAAAAAATTTCACAGACTCACTTTTTGCGACCTAATTCACCAACATTCAGAACACGTTTCTGAAGAACATCATTAACTTCTGCCAAAAACTTCCTATCATCAATAATTAAAACATCAGATCAGATAAGATAAATGATGTTCCTTTCAGATTTTGTTCCCATGGTTTTTATATCAAGTCTTTCCTTTTCGGAACCTAATAACAACCCTATAAAATAATTCTTCACGTACCTAAAAGGGTTACTAAAAGTATTTTGTATTATTATATTCTCTTTCAGATACTTGATATTGATAAGGGCATATGCCATGATAAAATTATTAGTTATATTTTAGAGCGAAACTAATGGAATGATATATACAATATCAGTGATTTTAGATTAAACATGTAAATAGAAAAGCAAAAGAATATTAATAGCAATTGCGTAATGAAAGGAAACATAATGAACATATTGTTGTTTGGCATATCAAATGTTGGTAAAACAACTATTGGAAGGATAATGGCAAAGAAGTTAAATTATGACTTTTATGACCTTGATGATGAAGTGAAAAGTTATTATGGATATAGCGATATCAATGAGTTTATTGATAAAAACAGCTATCGAATAGAAAGAGATAAAAAGAGGGGCTATATATTGGAATATTTATGCCGAAAAGAAGGAAACAAGGTGATTGCAGTAGCACCGATTTATTATACAAAATCTTATTCAACTCGTTTAAAGAAGATACCAGAAGTAGTGGTAAAAATAGAAATACAAGATACCCCTGAGAATATCTATAAACGATTAGTATTTGCAGATGATAATGACCAGGCCTATACTGACTATGAATATAAAGAGCGGCATAAAAAAGAATATTTAAAGGCAATCAAAAAAGAGATTACAAGAAATAAGGCAGCTTTTTCACGAATAGAAAACAAGATAAATATAGCAGGAAAAGATGCTAATAAGGCAGCGGATTATATTATTTCTGCTATGCATTTCGATTAAATATGAGTTGGGTTGTGAAAGACCGGTATCTAGTCCTAAAACTAGGGAAAAAGTAATGGAGAGTATAAAGAGATGAAATGGAAAGAGTTATTTGCACCACATATTTTGACGAGAGGATACAATTATTTTTGTGATAATGAAGTAGAGAGTTTCGAAGTATCACCGAATCTTATTCGTGCAAAAGTGCTGGGAACTGATGAGTACAAAGTGGATATTTCGCTAAGAAATGATGAAATTGTGGATATGTATTGCTCTTGTCCTTATGCCGATGAAGGGCATTATTGTAAACATATGGCAGCAGTGTTATATGAATATGAAAGCGATGAGCAAGATAAAACTGTGGGAGATGCTAAAGATAGAATCCTATTTGGAAATATGGACACTCCAAAAAAATATCAGAAGAAAAGAGAAGCGGTAAAAAAGTTACTAAGCGGTGTGGATAGAGACGTTCTGGCATCATATTTACTTGACATTTTATTAAATGATGAAAAATTATTGGTGCGTTTTTATAGCATTGTAAATGAAGAAGGATTGCAAGGAGATATAAAATATTATCAGAGACAAATCGATATCATAACAGATAAGCACCTTGGAAGAGATGGTTTTATTGATTATTATGAAGCAGATGACTTTATCTTAGACTTAGAAGAATTTTTAGATGAAGATGTGATTCGGATGATGGAACGTGCTGATTATCAATCTGCCTTTGAATTATTAAATTATATATTTATAACTCTTGGCAGTGTGGAAATGGATGATTCAGATGGTGGAACGAGTATACTTGCGGATAGAATATATCGATTTTGGATAGAAATACTTGCGAAAGTGAAGGCTTCTGAGAAGAAGAAAATATTTGAATGGTTTAAAATGCAGCTAAAAGCTTCAAACATAGATTACCTGGAAGAATATATAGAACAGATTATAATGGAGGAATTCAAAGAAAAAGGGTTTAGACAGGATAAGCTTACATTTATTGAAGAGATGATTGACAAATATGACCGTAAAGAATCAGATTGGAGTAGAAGCTATGGTGTTGGTAAATGGGCATTGAGATATTTAGAGATAGTGAGCGAAGATGTTAATTCAGAACAAGAACGTCTTACCTTTTATCAAAAATATTGGAAAAACTCTTCTGTTAGAAAATATTACATCGATTTATGTATGGAAAAAAATGATTATGAAAAGGCAATTCGCGTATTGGATGAAAGCATTTTACTAGATAAAGATTATAGAGGTTTGGTCGCTGATTATAGCAAAAAGAAGAAAGAAATTTATTTGTTACAGGGAAATAAAGAGGCTTATCTTAACGAGCTGTGGAAACTTGTATTAGAACATGAAGTAGGAGATCTGGATTTTTATAAAGAACTTAAAAAACAGTATCCAAAAGAAGAATGGCTTATTCAAAGAGAAGAGATATTTAAAAGGCTACCAAAAAATATAGGTATCGAGCGTTTTTATAATGAGGAAAAACTATATGATCGTTTATTAAAGTGTGTAATAGAAAGTGGTGGATTCTATCTCTTGCAGGAGTATGAAAGCGTTTTAAAAAAGGATTATCCGGAGCAATTATTAAGAAAGTATGAGCTAGAGATAAATAAGATGGCAATACATACTAATACTAGAAAGCATTATAAAAATCTCGTATTATTGCTTCAACACATGCAAAAGCTTAAAGGAGGTTCTAAAGAAGTTCAAGAAATTGTTAAACAGTGGAGAATACAATATAAAACTCGTCCAGCAATGTTAGATGAACTAAGTAAATTATAGAATACTTTTCCCTTATTGCAAGGGGGGTATCATGCCCGCTGTGCACTGGGGAAAAGGTTAAGGTATTAGATTTACGGTAAATCTAGGAGATGAGACTATTCCTATATGTAATAAGTGTAAATATTTTAATAAAGGAGGACAAACATGGAACAAAAAAAGTGGAATGAATGTGTTGCTTATCAAATTTATCCGAAAAGTTTTAAGGATAGTAACGGGGACGGAATAGGAGACTTAAGAGGCATTATAGAAAAACTTGATTATCTTAAAGACCTAGGAATTAATCTGCTTTGGATATCACCAATCTATCAATCTCCTTTTGTAGATCAGGGCTATGATATTTCGGACTATTATAAAATAGCAGAAGAGTTTGGCACCATGGAAGACTTTGATGAACTGCTTGCCCAAGCTAAAAAAAGAGGTATTGATGTCATAATGGATCTGGTTATTAATCACACTTCAGATCAGCATGAATGGTTTCAAAAAGCATTAAAAGACCCAGAAGGAAAATATGGAAATTACTATCATTTTTGTAAAGGAAAAGACGGTAATCCGCCCACTAACTACCGCTCTTATTTTGGAGGCTCTACTTGGGAACCTGTTGAAGGTACAGACTTATATTATCTCCATGCCTTTGCAAAAGAGCAGCCAGATCTAAACTGGGAAAATCCAGAAGTATTAGCTGAACTATATAAGATGATTAACTGGTGGCTTGATAAAGGCATTGCCGGATTTAGGATTGATGCCATTATAAACATTAAAAAGCATCCGGATCTCCCTAATTATGCGGCTGATGGCGATGACGGCTTGGTTAAATATACGACGATGGTTGAAAATACCGAAGGAATTGGAGAACTATTAAGAGACCTAAAAGAAAACACCTTTGATAAGCATGGCGCCTTCACTGTCGGTGAAGTCTTTAATGTAGATGAAGAAGGGCTTAAAGAGTTTATTGGCCCTGACGGATATTTTACGACGATGTTTGATTTTACTGGGGAAATTTTAAGTAAAGGCAAACACGGTTGGTATGATGCACCTAAGTGGGACTTTACCAAATGGCGAGATAAAGTCTTTGAGGCTCATGAGAAGATTCGGGGCATTGGCTTTTATGCAAACGTCATTGAAAATCATGATGAACCAAGAGGAGCAAATCGGTACTTGCCCAAAAGCCTACAAAATAGTAAAGGTATCAAGATGCTGGCAGCTGTTTATCTGTTTTTACCGGGACTTCCCTTTATTTATCAAGGCCAGGAAATCGGAATGCAGAACTTTACAGCAAAAAGTATTGATGAGTATGATGATATCAATACAATCGACGAATATAAAAAGGCGATAGCGGCGGGACTTACAAAAGAGCAGGCATTAGAAGTATGTAATACACATAGTCGTGATAATGCTAGAACACCAATGCAGTGGAATGAATCAGAAAATGCCGGATTCACAACCGGAAAGCCGTGGTTGAAGGTTAATGACAATTATAAGACCATTAATGTAGAGAGCGAGAAGGCAAATCCTGAATCTGTCCTAAATTTTTATAAGGAAGCAATCATACTACATAAAGAGGATAATTATAAAGAATTGTTTGCTAAAGGCGAACTTAGAGCTTGCTTTACCGAGTACAAAGAGATATTTGCCTATGAGAGAGTGCTGGGAGATAAGAAAGTGTTGATAGCCGCTAATTTTGGGGAGAGTGCTGTTGAAGTGGAAAAAGATTTGGGAGAAGGAATTATTTTACTTACTAATGAAAACATTGATAATGCGGAGAAGAATAAATTAAGACTTTCTCCAGGAGCAATAAGGGTTATTTTAGAGAAAGAATAGTATATAGCAATGTGATTGGAATTGCTTTTGTTGTTTAGAAATCAT
>DVLR01000066.1 GCA_018715425.1 Candidatus Merdenecus merdavium | reverse complement strand
TGCATCACCTCCCATATAAGGCACAATGCTCTTCACTTGATTCCCATTCCTGTCATTGGTAGATATAATTTCTGTCTTCAGCTGATACATCTCATATAGCATTTCTTCTGTTATTAACTCTTGAGCCGAACCTTGCACCATGGTCTTATCTTTTTTCATGATCAGAACTTCTGACTGACTTAGAAAGGAGTGCTCTGGATAGTGGGAGGTAAAACAAATCCCCATTCCATCCTCTGTTAATCTTTTCATTATTTTCAATAAATGGATCTGATTTCCATAATCTAAGTTAGATGTTGGCTCATCCATAAGTAAGTATTCTGTTTTTTGAGCAAGTGCTCTTGCAATTAATACCATCTGTCTTTCACCACCGCTGAGCTCTGTATATCGCTCCCCTTCTAAATGGCGAATCCCCAATCTATCCAAGGATTCTTGAGCAATCTTGTTGTCTTCCTTTGTTGGACTTCCAAATGTGGATATATGAGGATTTCTTCCCATAAGTACCACATCTAATACTCCATAAGGAAAGGGTGGTGTATGGTATTGTGGAACGTATCCAATATATTTTGCAATCTCTACCTTAGACTGGTTCTTTATGGATGTTCCATGAATGGTAATTTCTCCTTCCAAAAGTGGAAGTAAACCTAAGATTCCTTTAAACAATGTGGTCTTTCCAATACCATTGGGACCCAAAATACATAAAAGCTCACCTTTTTTCATCTGTGCCCATACATTATTTAAAATCTTTTTGTGATGTTTCACTCCATATCCTAAAGTGACATTTTTTATTTCAATCATATACATCCTCTATGGGTTTTCCCTATTTAATATCTTTATTGCCTCTTCTTCGGTTAATGGATAATCATAGAAACTAGTATAAAAATTCTGAACTTCTCCAACCATATCCAGGTCCTTGAATTCTTCTGGATAAAAAGTCTTCGCCATATACATAACTAGCAAAATTTTCTGTAATCCCATATCCCAGTAGAATACTCCAGATGGTGCAAGATGAATCTGTTGATTCTTGATAGCCTCTATCTCCTGGTACTTACTATTTCCATACAAGTCTTCTTGAATCTCTTCTACTCTTGCACCACCATTCATTCCTCCATGATCAATAAAAATATAATCTGGATTCCATTCCATTAACTGCTCAGAATCAATCTGGGTGCGGTTCCCTGCCTCCAGGTCTTGAGAAACAGGTATTCCTCCTGCGCTCTTAATCACATCCATAAGATCAGAATACTTTCCGTATGTGGTTAGAATATCTGTGCCACAGTAATAGACCTTTGGCTTATCTTGATCGGGGATATCCTTTGTTTTCTCTATGACCATATCTAGTTTTTCATCAAAATACGCTTCATACTGATCAGCCCTTTTTACTGCTTCTTCATCTAACGTATTGGCGTAATTTTTTAGTTGGATTTTAACTCCCTCTAGCTTCTCATATGTTTTTCCTGGTACTGCCGTAATATTAGCTTTCTCCATTTGCTTTAACTCATTAGGTCGCGGAAAGGTATAGCTAAGATCTGGTTCATATTTGGCTAGTTCCTCCACATTAACTGCCATATGAACATTATCTAATTGTGGAATCGTTCCAATTCTTTGAAACACTACCTCTGCCCATGGAAAACTATCCGTCTGTACATCTGCTCTTACAACGATGTGCTCTTCTTGTCCTAATACCACAAGCATCTCATAGGAAGGTCCATAAACAGCCGCTAGCCTTTTATCCTCACCTAACTCTGTTGATTCCTCTTCTTTCTGCTTACTACCACTGGACAATTCCTTGCCCTTTACTATTTCCCCTGTTAAAGTCACACCTTCAGGAGCCTCTAGATTTCCAATCTCTTTTACCGTCCCAACTTCTTTTTCTTTCAGGATAAGGAAGTCATCTCCCATTTCCTTGACCATCCACAAATCATCTGCTCTTTCAATGGCTTCTGAAAGACGATTTACAATAACCGTTTCCCCTTCTCCCACGTACAGACAAACTGGTTGATCTGCACAGGTTCCGCAACTATTACTAGCTAGATCTTCATAAACACTCATAGAATAATCAAGATATTCTAATACTCCTCCCTCTTCTAATTGACCCTCTACTTGAATTTTATATTCTATTGGCTCTTTCTCTCCGCAACTGGACAGAAAGTATAGGGATGATGATAAAATCAAGAGTGTTAAGACTCTCCTCATGTCATCCCACCTCCTTTTCTAATTGTCATTAAATAAATAAAAATAGGGACACCTGCAAGGGATGTCAAAATCCCTATGGGAATCTCTTGAGGAAACAAACATCTTGCTATATCATCTACGAATAACAAGAAAATGCTACCCACAAGAAACGAACAGGGAAGTAATTTCTTGTAATTGGGCCCAACTAACATTCTGGCAAAATGTGGAACAATCAAACCTGCCCAACCAATCATGCCACCAATGGAGACACAAGCGGATGTCATTAGAGTGGAACATAAAATCATCCCACCTCTATACCGGCTTGTAGAAATCCCCATAGATTCTGCCTCTTCATCCCCAAGAGAAAGAAGATTCATCTTCCACCTTAATAGAAAAAGGGGAATTCCTCCTAGTAATATGGGGATCAGCAGAAAAAGAAGATCTTCAGAAGTCACGTATGTCAAGCCTCCCATTAACCAGAAAGAAATAGATGGTAAGGTATCAAAAGGATCAGCTACATATTTAATCAGAGAAATAAATGATTGAAACAAAGAACTGATAACAATCCCACTAAGCACCAACAACATCACACTGTTCTCCTGATATTTTGCCATAAGGCGACTGACCATGCTCGTTAAGAATACAGCCAATAACCCCATTGCAAAAGCCAATAACTGAACGACCCATACAGGAAATCCAAGCCAAAGTCCCAAAGCAGCACCAAAGCCAGCCCCTGCTGAAGCTCCCAAAAGATCTGGTGACACAACTGGATTGCGAAACATTCCTTGATAGGAAGCTCCCGAAACTGCCAAGGCTCCTCCAATGAGTGCCGCAGCTGCAATTCTAGGAAGTCTGACTTCAAATAAAACCGCTTCTATCATATCTTTGTTCTCCGATACACCTCTTACCCGATTCCATAACAGGTGACACAACTTTGAAAAAGGAATGTAATATCGGCCAGCAGCCATGGAACATACCACAAGAATTACGAAACACAAGAGTAGAATAGGCCAATATCCCCATTCTTTTAACTTCGTTCTCACTATGTGCACCTCCTAACCTTTCACAAACTCTGGTACCTGTGATTCTGGTAAAAACAGATATCTGTAGCCTTCTTTGTCCTTAATTTTAACAGCCGCAAAGAAACCACCTTCATCCATGAAGTAAGTATTTCTCATTCCCTTCATTAAAGCTTCTATTTTATCTTCATCTGTAATGGTATACTTTTTACCGAAATCCTTCTGTATCATAAATTCATCTAAACTCTGTCCTAAATAGGACATAAAGTACATAGAGCTTGGATACTTCATCTCATTGATTCCTTCATAAGGATTCATTCTCTGTAGCGTAATACTCTCTACCACTCCCTCCTCTTCAAATAAATTGGTCAGTTCATATTCCTTTAGCAAGGACATAGTATGTATATCTTCTTTTGTTATATAGACAAACGTATTGTTTAGGTGGTAGGAAAAACTAGTACAATCATACTCTCCATTCTTAGAAAACATCAAAATGTATTCTGCCCTTTCCTTTGGATAGTATCGCCTTTGCATTCCTTCTTCCCTTACATCAAGTGCAATAGCCTCTAAAAGATCTTCCCTCTTTTCTGGGGTTAGATTCAGCTCATAGACGCTTTCATACAATGAGGTGGTTAAGAAGATATCTCCTGTCCCATAAGATTCATTGGCCCAGTTTTTATGTTCCTGGTTTGTTTCCCAAGCATCTCCTGTGATCACCTGATCCAACTTCTCTATCACACTAGTAAATTCTTCTACCTGCAAGAGTTCCTTTAATTGAGCTAAAGTAGCTCTATCATAATACCACTTGTACTCTTTTCCAGCTTCGTCTTCATATGTAAATTGAATATCATAGGGAAGGAGCATATTAGAAAAAATCTCCGTGTTTTGTTGTAACCTTCCTTTTCCCTGTTTTATAAATAGCTGATGAATCTTCTTAATCTCCTCTATCTCTTTTTTATCCGAGCAGATAACATTGCTATTGACATAATAACTACTTCCAGTACTGCTCCCTGTTGCTTCACCTGTGATATAATTTGGCGAGCCCACATAGGTTACTTCAGCCTTTATAAATTCCTTTTCCTTTACAGTATGTTCCACCATAACAGGCATTCCATAGCAAAGAAAGAAAACAAAGGATCCCATAACCACCAGTTGTCCACCTAAGGAAATCATGTAAGACTTCCCATTGTTTTTAT
>DVLR01000065.1 GCA_018715425.1 Candidatus Merdenecus merdavium | reverse complement strand
CGCTAAGCCCTACGATATTGGTATCAAAAAGTGCGTAGGTAGCCAATTCCTCCTCCATCTTTTTCTTGTGCAGATTTTGTTCATAGTCATTTAATTGTTCCATATTACTGGTTTTTATCCCATTCTGGATTACACTATTTTTAATGATATCGAAAGTCAACTTTTCTATATTAGTAATATTGTGTTCAAAGTTATTAGTGGTTTGTCGAATAGTATCTCCGATATATTGACGCGCCTTCTTCCTGTATACATTTGTAAAGATAGAAATAGAAGCAATTGCTATCACCATACTTACGACAACGATTAGGGTGCTACAAACGAGTATCATTTTTCTTTTTAAACTCATGTTTTTGTACTTCAAATACTACTATTCTCCTTTAGACACCTTTAAATCAAGTAATTCAATAATGGTGTATTTCTTTTCTTTAGAACGTTTATTATATTCCCCTGGCTTACAGCCAAATACTTTTTTAAATACTTGACTAAAATATCTTTGATCCTTAAATCCTACTTTTTCACAAATTATTTGAATCTTGTACTTATTTTCTTTCAGTAAATCTAGTACATTTAATAATCTAATACAAGTCAGAATATCCACAAATGAATATCCTGTTTCCTTTTTTATGAATCTAGATAGATAAACGGTGGTAAAATGATATTGCTCTGCCAGGGTATTAAGGGATAAATCTTCTTGATAATGTTCAGCCATAAACTTTAATATCTCTAAGGTCTGTTGATCTACATAACGAAAACTATGTAAGATTAAGTCTTTTGTTTTAAAGTTCCCAACGTTTTCCTCATACTCCTCTACCACCTGTAGCTTGTATTTTTGTTCCTCAATTTTATACTTTGCCGCCAAAACAACTTTAAGTAGTTCTTCTGGCTTAATAGGCTTTAATAGATAATCAAATACATCACTTCGAATTGCTTTTTGAGCATAACTAAAGTCATTAAATCCACTTAGTAGTATTATAGCAGTATTGGCAGATGATTTCCTAACGTATTCTGATAGTTCTAGCCCTGTAAAGCCTGGCATTTTAATATCGCTAATCATAATATCAACCTCATATTGGTTTAAGTATTCTTTAGCTTCCACTCCATTCTTAGCCGCTAACACCGTCTTGATCCCAATATTAGACCAGTCCATAGATAGTAATCCCTGCCTAATTACTCTTTCATCGTCTGCTATTAATAAGACCACTTTACTCACCCCTTCACTGCTCCAGCTACCATTCCTTCCATAATATTTTTATGGAGGATGATATATACAATAATACTGGGTATAATTGTAATCACCACCGCTGCTATCATAGAAGCATAGTCAGTAGAATACTGTCCTTGAAACTCTGTCAGCCCCACTGGTAATGTCATCTTGCTCTGATCAGTCAAAAATATCTGCGGCATTAAAAGGTCATTCCAAATATTAATAAACACAATGACTGCCACGGTAACCACTGATGATTTTGTAATGGGCATAATAATACTAAAAAAAATTCGGTAGATACTACATCCATCCATCACTGCTGCTTCCTCTATGTCTCTTGGTATAGTGGATAGAAAACCCGTTAAGATAAAAATCGCCATGGGAAAGCTAAAGGCCACATGAGGAATGATAACAGCCAAATAGGAGTTTAGGATACCCATCTTATTAAACATAGAAAACAGTGGAACAATCGTTGCATATACAGGACTCATCATCCCTAACAAAAAAATTTGTAACATGATATTTGATCGTTTCCAGTACATTCTAGAAATTGCATAGGACACCATACAGCTTAACAACACTCCAACAAACACTGCTATCATCGTAATAATAACAGAATTCAAAAAATAATTTCCAATATTGCCATCTACTATAGCTACTATATAGTTTTTAAACTCTAATGTCTTTGGCAGCCCCCAAGGATTGGTATAAAGTTCATCGTTCGTTTTAAATGAACCTAAAAATAGCCAAATCAGAGGATATAGACAGGTGATAGAAAATAATACTAAGACGATGTATTTCAGTATTGTTATAACCCGTTCAAGTACATTTCTTTTCATTATACACATCTCCTTTTAATATTCAATTGGCTCCGAACGAAATAATTTGTTTGATATAAAAACAGCTAATATACATAAAAATAATAGAATCATTCCAATGGCTGCTGAGTATCCATACTTTAATGTTCGAAATCCTTGATAAAACATATATGTTGACATGAGTTCGGTAGAATGATTTGGCCCTCCACCAGTCATCACTGCAATGAGATCATAATATTTAAGAGAACCGGTAATGATCAAAACAGCATCAATTTTTAAAATATGTTTAATCAATGGAAAGGTAATGGATTTAAACTGTTCAAAATTACCAGCTCCATCAATCCTAGCCGCCTCATAGAGGGAATCAGGTATATTTTTCATAGCAGCAATTTGAATCACCATATGATATCCAACGAATTGCCACATAACTACTACCACAATACAGAACAAGGCTATTTTTTTGTTAGATAGCCATGCTTGCTGTAAGTTGCTAAAACCAATGATTTCTAAAAACTTATTTAATAGACCAAATTCTGAATTGTAAATAAACGTCCACATCAGACCTACCGCAACTCCACAAATTACACTTGGTAAAAAGAATACAGTTTGAAAAAAGTGGCTGCCTTTGATCTTCTGAAACAAGATATTTCCAAAAAACAAAGCGATGGGTAGATGGGCGATTAAGGAGCCTATCACCATAAACATATTGTTTGTCAGTGCTTTTATGAACGTTTTATCTTTCATCAAGTTCTTATAATTATCAAAGCCGACAAATCTTCCTGGACTCATTAGATCGGTCTGAAAGAAACTGATATATCCATTGTAAAAAATAGGTATCAATGCAAATATTAAGTAAAGCAAAAAAGCTGGCAGAACAAATATTGCAATTGCTTTCTTATTGCCGAACACTTTATTCATAATCTATGTCTCCTTTTTCTATTACTTATTTTAATCCCTTTTGACATCTAAACCATATTACATAAGACAAGACTACTGCATGTGAAAGCCCAAAATCTATGCAGCAGCCTTATATGCTCTCCTATCGCTTTCTATTTTCCTCTGCAAAAAGTTCCAAGTTATCAAATGCCTCTTGAGCATCATCTCCACCAAATACTGCTAAGCATTCATTGTTGAATTCGACTCCTTCCCCAGCGCCAAATACTCTATCCCACCAAGGAGTTAAACCTTTTGATTGGTTGGATAACTGGATAATATCTGCTACTAAAGGTTCTAATTTACTTTCGTCAATGTCTAATTTCGCTGATGGCAACCTTCCTTGTTCATACAAAACTTTTTCTTGTGCCTCTGGTGAAGAACAATATTTTAAAAATGCAAGGGCAGCTTCTTTATTTTCACATTTCTCTGAAATTGCATAGCTGGTATCCACAGATCCAACAGAGATTTTATCATGTTCTGGATTCATTGCTGGTAAAGTAAATGCACTTACATCGTCTTTGATAGCACATTAG
>DVLR01000004.1 GCA_018715425.1 Candidatus Merdenecus merdavium | reverse complement strand
CCTGTAACCCCTTTATCAATAAACCACCAAAGAAATTGCAGAATCACTGCAATCGATGAATCAGTCAGTAGTGTAAAAAACATACCGATTGCCGTAACTATCATCACAGTAGGTAGTAACCACCACAAAATATATTTCACATAAGCCAAGCAATCTACTGCAATGTGCTTTTCTGCTCCAAAAGATATGAGCGGTATTAACGATTCAAGACTTAAAAGCAAAACAGGGATAATAACCATTGTGATACTTGCCAAATATCTCATCAGAACTAATTTTAAGGAAGATACATTTCTGCTATAAATCAATTCAGCAGTATTTCCTGCACGGTCTTTCAGCCACAGAATCACTACGATGAATATAGGATAAAATCCCAATGTCAATCCCATGTAGTCACAGAATAAGCGTGCAAATCCATCTGTAACTTTGTCGTTTTGTATGGTCTGTTGATATTCTGAATAAGCTTCTTCATAATTCATTTCTGACAGTCCAAAATAGGTTATCATCATTTCTTTGGAATATTTTGAGCCATTTTCTCCAATCAGCGTTTCCATTTCACTCATTAACTCTTGAAATTGTTCATAGGTAACTTGTGACACAAATTTTTTTGTTTTGTCAGTGCTGTTATTGCTATCTGTTCCGTTCTTATTCTCAGGTGATACAATCATATCTCCATTACTATCTATATTTACATTTGAATCAAAAGAAAACATAGTGCCTGTTACGGCAGGAAAATAATCGTTTGGTAAGTTTTTTAATTGCTTTTCTGACAGACCTGTAATTTCACATAATATTTCAAGTACACGCTCCTGCTTTCCTTTGCTCAATGTAACAGCTTTATAGTATCCTACGGGATAGGTCGCATAACTATTGCTTTCGTATTCTTCCAGTAAAGCTCGTGTAACCCCTGTCATTATCATATCGGGGTCATCTTCTGATATTTTGCTCCCAAAATATTCATCTGCTGCGGTTGGCTCTTTCAGTAATGGTCTATCTAATCCAATTTCCGTAGGCTCCTTACCGTTCGACCAATCAATTTCTGTTTTAGTCACCCCTCTAAAATTCTGAAACCAACTGAAAATCAACACAACGATAAATAAGAAATATACGATACTGGTAGCAATTCTGTGACATTCTTTCATATACACTTTCATTGAATGACACCTCCTAATTGCTTTAAGAGATACATATATCCATCTTCCAAAGTTGGAGTTTCCAAACTGTGTTGTTCTTCAGGCGGTATCTCCGATAAAATTCTATATTGACTACCAAAATGGCTGCTATTGATGTTCAAAATCGTATATTTTTCCTTGATATTCTTATCTTGTTTTTTAGGCACTGAAATAAGATAAACCTTTCCATCTGCTTTCTCTGCCAATTCCTCAACCATACCATTAAAAATCAACTTACCTTCGTTAAGAACAGCAACATTTTCACAGGTAGCTTCTATGTCCGCTGCAATATGTGTTGACAGCAACACAATACGTTCTTCTGAAAACTCGCTAAGAAGATTACGGAAGCGAATACGTTCCTCTGGGTCAAGTCCTGCCGTTGGCTCGTCCACAATAAGTATCCTTGGATTGTGGAGTAACGCCTGTGCAATTCCTAACCTCTGTTTCATTCCACCCGATAAAGCTCTTACTTTTGTCTGTGCTTTATCTTTCAGATTTACTTTCTCAAGTAGTTCAGCAATTCACTCTCTCCTAGTTTTATCAGGAAGATTAGACAATACTCCAAGATAATCCATCGCACCATAAACACTCATATTTCTATACATAGAAAAACCTTGCGGAAGATAACCCACCATCTCTCTGATTCTGCTTGTTTCTTTTAACGAAACACCATTGATGATGACTTCTCCATTTGTAGGTGTTAAAAGCGTGGCTAATACTCGCATTAAGCTCGTTTTTCCTGCTCCATTCCGTCCGAGAAGTCCATACATACCTGCTGGGATTGTAAATGAAACAGATTGAAGTGCTGTTTTTTTTCCATAATTCTTGGAAAGGTTATTGATTACAATTTCCATAAAAAACCTCCTTACTTTGCTTGTAAGGAGATTTTACTATCCAAAAGTCAACTTTCCGAAAACATACCATCTTTTAATTCAAATTTGCAATAACACACGCTCCACCATCCATATTATTCCCTATGTAAAGTACACCTCCGTGCCTTTCGCAAAGTATTTTACAAATTCTAAGCCCTATCCCAAAGTGTTCCTCTGAGCTTTCTTTTTTCCAAAATATATTTGTTGTCTGTTCCAAATCTTTCTCTAAAAATCCTTTGCCATCATCTTTTACTGAAATTACAAACATATTCTTTTCTTGATAAATCTCCACATTAACTTGCTCTTTCGCATATCGTAAGGCATTTTGCAACAGATTTTCTAATATCCGAAAAGCTACGCTCTTATCTACATTTACCGTCCGTGAAGGAATATTCGCTTCAAAAACAATTTTTTTATTTCCTTTTAACTGATAAATGGTATTTTTCATTTCACTCAAAAGCAACGCAGTATCCTGTGGCTCACGCTTAATTTCGATACTTTCAATTTTTTCAATATTACGAACACAATCTACATACTGCTCTAACCGAGATACCGCCCCTTGCATATCATCTAATGTATCCATTACCATTGCTTCGGTTAATTTCTCCTGTGGGATGTTTTTTTCAAGATAATCCAAATATCCTCTGATAACAGTAATGGGGGTTCTCAAATCGTGAGCAACAGAAGAATTAAGCAATTTCCTTTGTTCTAATGCCTCCCATAATGACTTGTTATTATAGCGAAGTTCTTTTCGCATCTTTTCCATAGAAGAACACAACCGACCTAATTCATCATCAGCAACATAATTTATTTCAAAATCAAGGTCATTCTCTTGTATTCTTTCCATACTTTCCTGCAACTGTAGAATGGGAATACGAAGTTTTTTTCTGTAATAAATTGCTGTTGTCGCTCCAATCCCAATTACAATATACACAATCGGTAATCCAATCATAGCAACATAACACCCGTAATACACCATATTTTGACTTGAACTAAGTGTTTGCCATTTCACATTCCTTTCATCCAAACTGAAT
>DVLR01000064.1 GCA_018715425.1 Candidatus Merdenecus merdavium | reverse complement strand
AGAGCTGATATCTATGGCTATGTGATCCCATTTTGTATGGAACTGATGAAACTAATGGAAGAATATCAGATTCCAATTAAAATTAGAGCTTGCGATACCATGGGATATGGAGTAAATTACGCTGGAGCGGTGATTCCAAGATCCGTTCAAGGAATTATCTACGGTATTTTACATCATGCAGGAGTTCCTTCAGAACGCTTAGAATGGCATGGACATAATGATTTCTATAAAGCTGTTAGCAATTCCACTACGGCTTGGTTGTATGGTGCTAGCGGTGTTAATTGTTCGCTCTTTGGTATTGGAGAAAGAACTGGTAATACACCATTAGAGGCTATGGTTTTCGAATATGCTCAGCTAAAGGGCAGTTTAGATGGTATGGATCCTACTGTTATTACAGAACTTGCAGAATACTACGAAAAAGAGATTGGCTACAAAGTGCCATCTAGAACACCATTTGTAGGTAGTAACTTCAATGTTACAAGAGCAGGTATTCATGCAGATGGCCTGTTAAAAAATGAGGAGATTTATAATATATTTAATACTGAAAAAATCCTTAATCGTCCTGTCTTAGTAGCCGTATCTAATACCTCTGGACTAGCAGGCATTGCTCATTGGATCAATACTTATTATGGTTTATCAAAAGAAAGGCAGTTAGATAAGAACCATGAATTAGTGGCAATGGTCAAGGCATGGGTTGATCAAGAGTATGAATCTGGAAGAGTTACCGTGTTAACAGATAGGGAATTAGTATCTATTATAACAGATGCTTGCAAGAAGTTAGAGATTGCTTTATAATATTTCATAACGTCTAAGATATCACACCCAAATCATATTTGTAGAAGATTTTATAAAAATTCCCTATCTATGCTTAGGGAAATTTAGGAGGAAGACTTTTGGAACAGTATATCAGCTCCCTGGATGGCAAAGATAAGTTTTCGTTGAGAGGCCGTGTCTTTAACCAAATTAGGGAGAATATTCTAAGTGGTAAATATAAGCAAAATGAAGAATTAAAAGAATTGACCATAGGTAAAGAAATTGGAGTAAGTAGAACTCCAGTTAGAGAAGCTCTAAGACAATTAGAATTAGAAGGGCTTGTTAAAATTATACCAAATAAAGGCGCCTTTGTTACAGGTATTACCGCTAATGATGTAAAAGATATCTATATGATTCGTTCCAGATTAGAAGGTCTGTGTGCAAGATGGGCAGCAAAGAATATTACCAAAGAAGAGCTTGAAAAGTTGGAAGAGATTTTATATCTGTCCAATTTTCATGCCGAAAAAGAACATTATGATCAAGTGTTTGAACTAGACAGTCAATTTCATGAAATTCTGTATAAGGCATCTAATAGCAAAATGATGGATCATGTTCTTTCTGGATTTCATCACTATGTAAAACGAGTGAGAAAAACCACGATTTCAATCAAGGGAAGAGCCATTAAGTCAAATAAAGAACATGAACAATTATTAGAAGCTTTAAAGAAAAGAGATCCAGATCAGGCAGAACAACTGGCAACAATACATATTATTAATACAATAGAGAGTATTGGAAACTACGGAATAGAAAATATTCTGGACTAAAAACCAAAATGAATGGAGGATACGAATGGATTTAATCAAGATGACCACACCTTTAGTTGAAATGGATGGAGACGAGATGACAAGGATTCTTTGGAAGATGATCAAGGAGGAATTGATCTTACCATTTGTTGATTTAAAGACAGAGTATTACGATTTAGGGTTAGAACATCGAAATGAAACGGACGATAAGGTTACCTTTGACTCCGCTTATGCCACTCAAAAGTATGGAGTAGCTGTAAAATGCGCAACCATTACTCCCAATGCAGCCAGAGTCGATGAATATAAATTAAAGGAAATGTGGAAAAGCCCTAATGGAACCATCCGTGCAATTTTAGACGGAACTGTATTTCGTGCACCGATTGTAGTAAAGGGAATCGAACCTTGCGTTAAAAACTGGAAAAAGCCAATTACCATTGCAAGACATGCTTATGGTGATGTTTACAAAGGTAGTGAAATGAAAATTCCAGGTGCAGGCAAAGTAGAACTAGTTTATACAGATGATAAGGGAAATGAGACGAAAGAGTTAGTACATACATTTGAAGGCTCAGGCGTTGTTCAAGGCATGCATAATTTAAATGATTCTATTGAGAGTTTTGCTAGAAGTTGCTTCCATTATGCCCTTGACACGAAACAGGACCTATGGTTCGCAACGAAAGATACCATTTCTAAAAAATACGATCATAGCTTTAAAGATATTTTTCAAGAGATTTATGATGCAGAATACGATGATAAATTTAAAGCAGCTGGAATTGAATATTTTTATACTTTAATTGACGATGCAGTAGCAAGAGT
Source organism: Candidatus Merdenecus merdavium (assembly GCA_018715425.1). Classification (GTDB taxonomy): domain Bacteria; phylum Bacillota; class Clostridia; order Lachnospirales; family Lachnospiraceae; genus Merdenecus; species Merdenecus merdavium. The sequence continues at coordinate 2,423 of DVLR01000064.1, read as the reverse complement.
GATGAAATCAGAAGGCGGATACATTTGGGCATGTAAAAATTATGATGGGGATGTTATGAGCGATATGATATCTTCAGCCTTTGGATCACTAGCTATGATGACATCTGTCTTAGTATCTCCTGATGGGAAATTTGAATATGAAGCAGCTCACGGTACCGTACAGCGTCATTATTATAAGCACCTAAAAGGAGAGGAAACTTCTACAAACTCAGTAGCAACTATTTTTGCATGGAGTGGAGCCTTAGCAAAGCGTGGCGAATTAGATGGGAATCAAGAACTTAGTGATTTTGCAAATAAATTAGAAAGAGCAACCATCGATACCATTGAAAGTGGTCTTATGACAAAAGATCTTGCTTTGATCACATCCTTAGAAAATCCAAAGGTATTAAATAGCGAAGATTTTATTAAAGCCATCAGAGTAAAATTAGAAAAATTAATATAACGGATATTCGTAGGAAGATAAAAAGAGCAGATTCTATTTCTGCTCTTTTATCTTAGAAAAATAGAGTGATAAACTTATGCAAGCTCTTCCCATTGATCAAATAAAATGGCTAACTCATCTGCTATTTTCACTTTTTCTTCATTTAATTCTATACATTTTTCAACATCAGTAAAGATTTCTTCTAAAGTTAAAGCCTGATCAATTTCACCATCTCTGGTTTCCAGTTCTTCAATTCTCTGTTCTACTTTTTTCAGTTTATTTTCCCGTTTTCTTTGTTGTGCCTGTTCTTCTTTCTGTTGCTTCCAATCAAGCTTTCCTTCAGATATCACTTCCCCAGCTTTCGTATCTGTAGAGGCAGTTGTATTTGAGTAAATAGCAGTTAATTCATCTTTTTTTTCTAAATAATAATCATAATTTCCAATATAATTAATCAAGGTATGATTCTTTAGTTCTAAAATGCGATCCGCTGTTTTATTAATAAAGTAACGGTCGTGGGAAACGTAAAGCACGGTTCCAGTATACTGACGAATAGCATTTTCTAAGATTTCTTTCGATGCAATATCTAAATGGTTAGTAGGCTCGTCTAGAATCAAAAAGTTCGAATCAGAAAGCATCAGTTTTGCTAAAGATACACGACCACGTTCGCCACCACTTAAATCTTTAATTCTTTTAAATACATCATCATTGGTAAAAAGAAATGCAGCTAGAACGTTTCTAATTTGAGTATTTGTTAAGTCAGGATACTCATCGGATACCTCTTCAAATAAAGTTTTTTCCATGTGCAATACATGATGTTCTTGATCAAAGTACCCAATATGGACATTAGAACCCAACTTGATTTCTCCAGAATCCAAAGAGACAATTTCATTGATCATTTTTAAGATCGTAGTTTTTCCCGTTCCGTTATTTCCAATGATTGCAACTTTTTCACCACGTTTAATATCAAAATCCAAATCCTTGAACAAGGTGAGTGGAGGGTAGGATTTGCTCAATCCTCTAACTGTTAAAACATCATTACCACTTAAAATATGAGGTTCTAGAGTCAGGTTCATCTGAGTCGTTTCTGTTTTTGGCTTTTCTAAAACTTCTATTTTATGAAGCATCTTTTCACGACTTTCAGCACGCTTGATTGATTTTTCACGGTTAAAGGATTTTAATTTTGTAATAACCTCTTCTTGATGCTTGATTTCCTGCTGCTGATTTAAATATGCTTTTAATTTTGCCTCCATAACAATAGCCTTTTTCTTAGCATATGCAGTATAATTTCCCTTATAGCTAGTAGCGACACCGCCTTCTATTTCGATAATAAGGGATACTACCTTATCTAAAAAGTAACGGTCATGGGCTACAATTATCACTGTTCCGTGATAATTAAGTAAAAATGTTTCGAGCCACTCAATACTAGTCATATCTAGGTGGTTTGTGGGTTCGTCAAGTAAGATAATATCTGGTTTTGTTAAGAGTAATTTGCCCAGGGAAATCCTTGTTTTTTGACCTCCAGAAAGAGTATGGACTGGTTTATCAAATTCTTCTTCAGTAAATCCAAGACCTTTTAAAATCCCTACACATTCGCTTTTATAAGCATATCCATCTTTCATTTCAAACTCGTGGATGAGACGAGTATAGGTATTTAATTTTTCTGTTAAAGAGTCACCTTCTAGAGATTTCATTTCTAACTCAGTGCTTCTAATTCGTTCTTCTAAATCAATAACATCCTGTTTTACACTTAGGATCTCGCTGTAGATGGTACTATCACTGCTTAGCTCTTGATGCTGAGCAAGATATCCAATGGTCTTTCCTTTTGAAATAACCACTTCTCCTGTATCTGGCGTTAGTTGATCCATAATAATCTTAAGCAACGTTGTTTTACCAGCACCATTCATTCCTACAATAGCCACTTTTTCTTTATCTTCTATATGAAAGGAAGCTTTTTTTATGATTTCATCAGTTCCAAAAGATTTGGAAATATTATTGCATGATA
>DVLR01000063.1 GCA_018715425.1 Candidatus Merdenecus merdavium | reverse complement strand
ATTCTTCTTCTATGTATTCTAATTTATTTACGGATACCTCATAGGCAACTCTCTTTTCACTATCAAATTCATTTAACTTCTTCATATACTCTCTGCTTTGTATCCTTCCCCAAATGCTTGTATGGCTTCCTACTTCAAAGCCAGAGGCGAATCTAGCATTTCTTCCCCAGCAGATGCAAGGAATATAATCTGATTTTCCATATGGGCGATTCACCGCCAATAATAAATCTGCAATCTCTCTTCCAAGAGGTGTCTTTCTATAAATAGGTGGTTTACATATATATCCATCTAGAAAGATCTGATTAGACTTTACAGACTCCATGCCTTCTGTGTCATAACTCACTTCTCGAACAAAGACAGACAAGATAAGCTTGTTCTTCTTATCATCATGCCTATTATAGGATCTAAATTGTCCAGATACCACAACTTGGGTTCCTACTAAATCCTCTTTTACATTCATCAGTCTTTCTGATACCATAAGTGGAATTGTATCATAAGAGTCACTCAACCTTTTGACCGATACATCAACCATGTAAAAGCCCTCTCCAAAAACCTCATGACTAAATTCAAACTTTGATGCAATTTCCCCAACAATTGTTACCTGATTGTTTTCCATAATCTTATCCGCCATTATTAATAGTTCTCCCTTCTTCTTAACGAAGTATCTCTTTTCGTATTTTGTATATAATATGTTTATGTTTGAAAAACCACTTTTAGAACTAATATTTTAAATTTCTACTAAAACTTATTGTTTTTTTCTTCTGAACCTCAAAAAAACCTTGTAATCTTCATCAAATATGGTACACTGAATGAGTTAAAAGAAAGAAGGATATTATAAATATGAAGACAAGTAGAAATGATATAAGAAATATTGCGATCATTGCTCACGTTGACCATGGTAAAACTACTTTGGTAGATGAGCTTTTAAAACAAAGTGGCGTATTTCGTGCTAACCAAGCTGTAGCCGAACGTGTCATGGACTCCAACGATATCGAAAAAGAACGTGGAATTACCATTCTATCTAAAAACACTGCTGTTATGTATAAGGATACAAAAATTAATATTATCGATACACCTGGACATGCTGACTTTGGTGGCGAGGTAGAACGTGTACTTAAACTTGTAGATGGTGTTATTCTTGTAGTAGATGCTTTTGAAGGAGCTATGCCTCAAACGAAGTTTGTACTCCGTAATGCTTTAGATATGGACCTGCCTGTAGTAGTCTGTATTAATAAAATCGATCGCCCAGAAGCAAGGCCTAATGAAGTTATCGATGAAATTTTAGAATTATTTATGGATCTCGATGCATCTGATGAACAATTGGATTGCCCGTTTATTTTTACCTCTGCAAAATCTGGGTATGCGATGCGAGATTTAGATGATGAGCCAAAAGATATGCAGCCATTATTCGATACTATTTTAGATTACATTCCTGCTCCAACTGGTGATCCAGATGCTGGTACCCAAATTCTCATTAGTACTATAGATTACAATGAATACGTGGGAAGAATTGGTGTTGGTAAAGTGGACAATGGCTCCATTAAAGTAAATCAAGAATGTCTTTTATTAAATGCTCATGATCCTAGCAAGCAGAAAAAAGTGAAAATAAGCAAACTCTATGAATTTGATGGTTTAGAAAAGGTAGAAGTTTCCAGTGCTAATATGGGTGCTATCGTAGCAATTTCTGGTATTGCTGATATTCACATTGGAGATACCCTCTGCTCACCTGAAAACCCAGTTCCTATTGAATTTCAAAAAATTTCTGAGCCTACAATTGCTATGCACTTTTTAGTAAATGATAGCCCTATGGCTGGTCAAGAGGGTAAGTTTGTTACCTCTAGACATTTAAGAGATCGTTTGTTTAAAGAACTCAATACCGATGTTAGCTTAAGAGTTGAAGAAACAGATACGACGGAATCATATAAAGTTTCTGGACGCGGAGAACTCCACCTATCTGTTCTCATTGAAAATATGAGACGAGAAGGTTTTGAATTTGCCGTAAGTAAAGCAGAGGTTCTATATAAAAGGGATGAAAAAGACCGTCTACAAGAACCTATGGAACTTGCTTATATTGATGTCCCAGAAGAGTTTTCTGGTACTGTTATCCAAAAACTAAGCCTTAGAAAAGGCGAGCTCCAAGGAATGAGTATTACTCAAGGTGGTACTTCTAGATTAGAATTTTCTATTCCAGCTAGAGGTTTAATTGGATACCGTAACGAATTTATGACCGATACAAAAGGAAATGGTATTATCAATACTATCTTTGACGGTTATGGACCATATAAAGGAGATATTCAGTACCGTAAACAAGGCTCTTTGATTGCCTTCGAAGCTGGAGAAGCTGTACCTTACGGCTTGTTTAACGCTCAAGAGCGTGGTACTTTATTTATCGGACCAGGGGAAAAAGTTTACACTGGTATGGTGATTGGCCAAAATGGTAAAACAGAAGATATTGAATTAAATGTATGTAAGACGAAGCATTTAACGAATACTAGAGCTTCTGGAAGTGATGATGCCTTAAAGCTTACTCCTCCGAAAGTTCTAAGCTTAGAGCAAGCTCTAGAATTTATTGATACAGATGAACTATTAGAGATCACTCCAGATCACCTTAGAATCAGGAAGAAGATTCTTAATCCATCTATGAGAAAAAGAGCAAATAAATAATACCATATTTAAAATAGGTTGTGGCAAACCAGTGGTTTGTCGCAACCTATTTTTATAAAAAGATAGTCAAAAAGACTTACTATTCTTCTCTATTTTTTTCTAATGGAAAAATGACAGGTTCTTTTCCAATCATAGCAAAATCCACATCATCATCTTCTTTTAATATACTTTTTCCACCTGTTGCTTCTGTAATTTCACTTTTAACTTGTTCTAATAAGTCTGTTAAAACCAATGCTGTCAAATTTACAGTATCTGTATAATCTATCCTTACAATTGGAATATCTAATTGCCCTAAAACATATTGAATCTTCCCTATTCCATTATAATCCGCCTCCACATTTAATTGTGTAGCTCTCTGTTTTAAGATCACTGTACTAGAAGCTAAACCTTCTGTAGTCGCCTTAGAATATGCTCTAACAAGCCCTCCAGTTCCTAAAAGAGTACCCCCAAAATATCTGGTAACAATGACAACAGTATTATGGATATTTTGCTTAAGTAATACATCTAACATGGGCTTTCCTGCTGTTCCACTTGGCTCCCCATCGTCACTGCAACGCATTACTTCGTTATCTCTACCAACTACATATGCATAACAATGATGAGTCGCATTCCAATATTTTTTTTTAATATTCTGTAAAAACTCAAGTGCTTCTTCCTCTGAATCAATAGGCTTCACTGTAGCAATAAATCTTGATTTCTTTTCTACAATCTCTACTTCTGCCCCTTCGTAAACTACATGGTATTCTTTACTCATATGTACCTCTTTATATTTATTGAATGTCTATCCACAATGATAAGATTCTTCCGTCACCAAATCATCTATGACCTCTAACATGTGAATTGGTGTCACCATATTCTTTACCATCTTTTGTATCATTTGTTTTACAAATTTTTCTGAATATGAAATAGCAGGTGCTATTTCTATTTCTTTTTTTACTTCTGTTCCTCTTGATTCCCATTTTACGATTTTAATCCCGCAAAGTGGTCGGCTATCCTCTTCAAAACGATAGTCTTTCACAAAGTAATATTCAACTCGTACGGTCTTGTCTAAACTTCTTTGTAACTCTACGACGTCCATTAAGACTGATTTTTTCATCTTCTTTCCCCCTATGTTCTTCTGGTTTCAACTATCACAGGGTATGTATTTCAACTCCCCTAGGTACAGGGTTTTTTACCCTAGTCAAATTATACGCAAGATTGGCTCATAGGGAAAGTATTTAACATCGCAGAATCTTTGAAAATAATTCATTATTTACGAAAGATTTTGATATTCTTTCATGGTTGCTGTAAAATGAATTCAAATTTTAT
>DVLR01000062.1 GCA_018715425.1 Candidatus Merdenecus merdavium | reverse complement strand
TAAGGATAGAGTCGTTTTAAGACCAGTAAAATGGACAGGTAAAGTATTACCATAATCCGTGAAACTCATATAAAAAATATGTATTGGAAACCACATATTTTAACGGGTTGATTAGTTTTTTGTTCTATGTTTCAAAATCACCCAATGGGTGAAAAAATTATTGATTTTTCCAAGCAATCCATGCCGATATTTGGTAAAATAAAAGCATCAAATATAGAGGTGATTGTTATGAAAAAATTAGTTGTAGAATTCTCCGAAGAACGCCTAATTACACCAAGTGGTCTTTCGCTTGTTGGTTCTATGTTAGGCAAAAGTGACTTTGCAAAGAAATGTAACCGTATGTCTGTTTCAGCAAAACGTTCTCAGCCACAAATCAAAAATGGAGATATTCTATTGACATATATTGGTCTTCTCTGCCAGGGTAAAACAGAATATGAAGCGGTACATGAAATGATGGATGACCCTGAATATTACAAAATGGCACTTGGAATCGCTTATGCAATTCCATCGGCTGAAACACTTCGCCAACGAATGGATGATATTGGTTCTTCGTTGCGAGATACCATTCTGCAAGCCAATGTTGACATGTTCAAAACGTATAACATCCGACCAACGGCACTTGAAAATGGCTATGTTCCAGTTGATATAGACGTAACTCCTTTTGATAATTCCAAGACTTCAAAAGAAGGTGTTTCCAGAACCTATAAAGGTTATGATGGCTATGCACCAATGATGGCATATATTGGAACAGAAGGTTTTCTTGTTAACTGTGAGCTGCGTGAAGGAAAACAGCACTGTCAGAAACATACACCAGAATTTCTGAAAGAAACTCTGCAATTATGTCATCAGTTGACAGATGCACCGCTGCTGATTCGTCTCGATTCTGGGAATGATGCAGCGAAAAACCTGGGTATCTTAATTGAAGATGGCTCCTGGTTTATTGTGAAACGAAATCTTCGCAGAGGTGAAAGCAAAGATGACTGGATTTCGCTTGCAAAAGAATGCTGTAAAGATATTCGCAATCCTCGTGACGGAAAAGAAGTCTATGTCGGTTCCTCTTGGAAAGATGTTACCTACACAGATGATGAAAACAACGATAAAACAATGTGTATGCGTATCGGCTATGAAATCATAGAACGAAGTATTGATAAACATGGGCAGTTTCTTTTGCCGGCAGACATAGAAGCAAACACATGGTGGACAAATTTAGGTGCCACAGATGATGAAGTAATTGCCTTATATCATGCACATGGTGAATGCGAACAATATCACAGTGAAATCAAAACTGATATGGATGTAGAACGTCTTCCATCTGGTAAATTTGAAACAAATGAGCTTGTTTTGGAGTTAACCATCATTGCATACAACATTTTAAGAATGATAGGGCAGGAATCATTAAAGAGTAAGAAAGCACCAAAGACCAAACATGCGGTAAAACGCCGCCGTCTTAGAACCGTAATAAGCAATCTAATTTTGATTGCAGGACATATAACATCGCATGCCCGAAAAGTAGTCCTTGCGCTCGGATGTAGTAACACATGGCGGTATGCATTTATGGATTTGTTCCAAAAATTTGCATTGGCATAACTGATACAAACATAAGCCACTATGTGGCTTATTAAGAGACGGATAATTTATAAACGTCAGCTTAATAAACGATATTTGAAAACAGGCAAGTGCACAAGATACACTTCTTTCGAAGAAAACAATACACTTTGTGCAACTTGCTATGATTAATCCGTGAGTTTCACGGATTCAGGACTAATATACTTTCACAGAAATATCAAGATAAAAGAATATATATTTGATAATTCTACTACATTATCACTTACTCCAAAACTTAGTTTCGTCCCAATATTCTCGCTGACACACAATTTGCCCATTAACAATTTGAAAGGCTTCACAAGCACATCGCCCATACAAATCTTTCCATTCCAATATTGCCCATTGCCCATCTTCTAATATGTTTTGTGATTCCAGATAAAAATCTTGAATCAAGCACAGCTTAATCAGGTAATCACTTATTTCGTCTTTTCCGACCAAATCCCGACCAGGTATCCTTTTGTAATAAGCATGCATATAATATAGATTTAGTAATTCATCACAATCTTTTTCGTTGAATGTTTGTAACCATTTTAATGCTATGGCTTTTGGACTTTGTTCAAGCATTTTATCCCTCCCTGGAAATTAGTTTCTGCTTATTCAAACCACATAAGCATATGGTTTATCACTGTTTTACATTATAAATTCTTTTTTTCAAAACTCATATAGCTATTACAAATTCGACAGTTTTTTCGTATAATGTACAGTATTTGCCTTGCAGTTCATTATCTGTTTCGAGTACCGCAATGAATTATTAATGAAAAAATGATTCACTCACTGTCATTTTATCATGACACATGATAAAATATTATTTATACATAGTAATACAGTAAATGCAAGGAGTGACTGGATATAAATGAATACGAATAGTGAAAATCCCAAGGTGGGAAGAGCCTTTCAGGAGTTAGTGTTAAAGAACATGGAAAAGCATTTTGATATAGCTTTTGATATGGAAGTTGCAATTCCTATTGGAAAGCCATCAAAAAATCATAAATTTGATTGCGTGTCAGAAGATGGGAAAATCATAGTAGAATGTAAATGTTACACATGGACAAATACGGGAAATGTACCGAGTGCGAAGCTGATGGGGCTGAATGAAGCACTTTTCTATATGAGTTATTTGCCTGCTGATTCCACTAAAATATTATGTATAAAGAAGTCTGTTTACCCTGGAAAGATAGAGACATTAGCAGAATATTATTGTAGGATTGATGGACATTTGCTGCGTGATGTAAAGGTATATGAAGTAGATGATAATGGTACTTTTCTGATATTAAAAGACTAAAAATCCTCCTTGCTGTATGTGCATGGCTGTAAAGCTACAAGGATGGAAAGATGGCGTAACCTGTAACTATGCGTGGGCGATTGTAAAGTGGGGGTCATTCCCCACCGCCATACTATGAAAATGAGTGAAAAGGAAATGAAACTATGGGAAAAAGGAAATCAAGCAAGAATCAGGACAAGGTTATTGATATGTACGAAGACAGTGATGATACGTTTGCATTTATTGCAGGATATACCGACGGTGGTGCTCCCTTTGGAACTACATGGGAAGAGCTGGGACTTGAACCATATGCTTCACCAGAGGAAATAGAGAAAGCATATGATAATTTAGAGTACAAGCGTATAGAAAATCAATTTGAAGACTTTCATGATGAAGATGATTATCTTGCTATAACAGAACGCTTGTTGATGCGATACATGGAAGAAAATGACTTTGATGATTATTTGAAAGTCCTTAAAGATATCATGCCTAAAGCAATGCAGAAAGGGGAGTTGAAGCAATATTTTATTCAGGGAGCGAAGGAATCTTATAAGGATATGTTTCAATGTAATCAGCTATCTATCGGAATCTGGAATAGAAATAATTTGGATTTCTGTGGTTATTGTATTCTAAAGCACATTGATACAAAGACACCAGAAATTGGAATAGATTTGAGAAAGAAATACAGAAGGAAACACATAGGCTTAGAATCGCTGACAGAAATTTTGACATTCGCAAAAGATAATTATGAAGTGGATCATTTTATTTATGCAGTAGATTTGGAAAATGTTGCAAGCAAGAAGTTAGCTGAGAGGCTTGGCGGTATTAGGAAAGAGATAAGAAATACATTACCAGAAAATATTGTGAAGCTGATGAATGAAGTGCAGGAACAAGATAATGCTGAAATATTCAGACATTACGAATACTGGATTTTCTAAAGCGGTGCTGGATGAAAGGATAGAGACATGAATTATAAGGATATTTTGAATCAATATATGTATGAATCAGATAAGCAGATAAAAGCGAAAGCGCAAGAAGTAGATTCTACAGATTATGATAGAAATCGGGATTTGATTAATGAAATTGTGTTGTGGAAGTTAAATCGTTCCGTGCAGATTCAGGACAACACAATCATGGAAATACACGACTTGAAAGAGAAGATACATCACCCTTTAGATGCAGTTGAAAGTAAAGATGTTGAGACAGTGATTATGGAGTTACTTGAATCGAAAGGAATAAAGGTAGCTATGGCAAGTACGATATTGCATTTTTATTATCCTGATATTTTTCCAATAATAGATCAACGTGCATATCGTGAGCTTACAGGCGAGGAATTACCTGAATATCATGGAAAGGCTAAGAATCAGAAATACATGGAGTTATATCTGGATTACATTGAGAAATGCTATAGGTTTAATACAGAGATACTGCCAGAAGCTGAGTTCGAATATATTGATAAGATTTTATATCAGCTGGATAAAGAAAAAAAGAACAAGGTGAAATATTAGGAAAGCTGGTGGATGTATGGCTACGGAGAGAAAAGAGAAGCTAATCAGAGTGCTTCAAATTATGGAATCAACGGATGAAAAAAGTCCTATGAATGCTAGTCAGATTGTAGAAAAGCTGGATAGCAAATATACACTTGGAGATATTGACAGGCGCTCAATCTATCGGGATATCAGTATGCTTCAGTATTGTGGATATCAGATTACACAGTGTAAAGACAAGAGAAAAGGCTGGTACATGGAGAAACACGCTTTTGATGACTGGGAAATAAAAATAATGATGGACGCAGTGCAGCAGGCAAAATGTGTCTCGGATAAGGAAGCCGTAGAGATTCGAGAAAAACTTCTGGCACTTACCAGCAACAGAGGGAGAAGCAGATTCTCACATATGATGCGACCGATAAAAGATTGCTCCGACGTGGTTGTGGAAATCGGGAAATACATAGAAATGATGCTGGAAGCAATGTTTCTTCACAAAAAGATAGAATTCCAGTACACGGAAATTACAAATGATATGGAAAAGGTGCTCCGTAGAAATGGGAAAATCTATAAGTTAAATCTATACACAATATACTGGGCAAGCAATAATTATTACCTAGTTGGTTCACATGACAACCATGATGGGCTGACACATTACAGATTGGACCGTATTTTGAATCTGAGTATATCGGATGAATATGCCATTGATGCAAAAGAAAAAGTCGGAGTCAACCCTGAAAGTTACATTCAGAAGTATATTGAAGAAAGCGTGAATCACTTCTCAGGAGATTTAGTTCGGATTGAGGTACAATATACGCCAGATCCAGTAACAAACGCAATTCTTTACGATTTTGCTGGGAGAGATATTAAGGTGTATAAGCAGAAAGATGGAACATATCGGGCTTTATTTATGAAGATGAACACTGTCACACTGGCAGGTTGGTTCTTACAATATGTCAATAGATTTGAAGTTATTGCACCTGCTGATTTAAGAACAGCAATATCGAAAGAAATACACGATGCAATGCAAAAATATGAAGGATAAAAAACATACCTGTGTTTCTCAATTACATATTAATTTTGAGAAACACGGGTATTTTTATATTTATTTTCGTTCAAGTCACAATATTGTGACA
>DVLR01000061.1 GCA_018715425.1 Candidatus Merdenecus merdavium | reverse complement strand
ATGATCGTTGCTATACTTACTCATATCATCGGAAACAAAGAAACTGGCATAATCTGATAGGAAGGAGGAGGATCATGAGCATTCAAGTGGTTTTACACCAGATGGTTATCATTTTTATTTTGATGCTATTAGGATATCTCGTGTATAAAAAAGGGATCATAAATGATGTATCTACAAAACATATTTCAGGACTTATTATCAATTTATTTAATCCTGCATTACTGATATCAAGCTCAATTTCAGAAAACAGACAGGCAACAACGAAAGATATCCTCATAACTTTACTCGTTGCTATATCCATGTTCGTCATTTTAATGATCCTTGGTACCATTATGCCTTTCATCTTAAAAGCTCCTAAGAAAAACAGCTATGTATATACGCTAATGACGATCTTTGGTAACATTGGTTTTATGGGAATCCCCATAACAGCTGCACTGTTCGGAAGAGAAGCCGTCATCTATGTTTCCGTTTTTAACTTACCTTATAATATTCTTATTTATACATATGGAACCCATTTAATTAAAAAGAACAGCCCCAATCCTATTGGCTCTTTTCATCTGAAAGATATAATCAATATTGGTACTATCTCTAGTTTCATTGCTATCTTTTTATTTCTACTAAACCCTCCTATTCCAGATGTTTTAAGGGATACTGTAGAAATTGTTGGAGGAACTACAACTTGTTTATCCATGATGGTCGTTGGAGTTTCTTTAGCAAAATTCCCCATGAAAGATATTTTTAATAATGGTCGTATTTATTTATTCACCATGTTACGGCTACTCCTTTTACCAATATTAGCGGCTATTTTCTTAAAAGGATTTTTTCAAAACGACGTCATGTTTGGTGTTACTATTTTAATGCTTTCCATGCCAGCTGGCAGCTTACCAGCATTACTATCAGAAGAGCTAGGTGTGGATTCTACTCAGCTCTCTAGAGGAATCCTACTGACTACAATTTTATCCTTGGTTACCATCTCAATGGTTTGTACTATGTTATAACCATCACAAGAACAACCATAAGAAACAAAGGTAGTCGCTCATGGTTGTTCTTATGGTTCCTTCCTCTTCGATCTGGATTTATCCATTTGAATCCATACCAGACCTGATCTTTTGGGGAGTGATTATTTTTTCATCTTTGGTTTAAAGATGAGACTTGCCAAATAACCAAAAATAAGAGCTGCAGATATTCCAACGGCACTAGCCGTAAAACCACCCATAAACGTTCCTAAAAGACCATCGGAATGAATGGCCTCCTTTACTCCAGTCCACAGTACATTACCAAAACCAAGTAGGGGAACACTTGCTCCTGCCCCTGCAAAGTCTACAAACTTATCGTAAATTCCAAATGCACCTAAAACAACTCCAGAGCAAACTAACATGACCATAATTCTTCCTGGCATTAATTTTGTTTTATCCATTAAAATCTGTACAAGAGCACAGATTGCTCCTCCTACTAAAAATGCAATGATATAATCCATAATTCATATCCTTTCTTACTTTAACAGTGTTCAATTACTACAGCATGGGCAATTCCTGGTACTGCTTGTCCCTCATTAAAGCTAACGGTAGAGTGTAATGCCCCAGTAGGAACAAATAATACTCTTTTCCATTCTCCTCTTTCCACTTTAGGTAGAATATGAGCCGCCAATGTTACGGCAGAGCAGCCACAACCACTTCCTCCAGAATGAGTATCCTGGGTCTGTCTATCGTAAATCTCGATGCCGCAGTCTGAATGCTGCTTTGAAATATCATATCCTTTATCCTTTAATAACTTAATAAGGATCTCCTGGCCGATATAGCCTAGGTCACCTGTGAAGATCTTATCGTAATCCTCTGGTTGACGCTGAAAGTCCTGAAAGTTTTGAAAGATTGTATCACAAGCAGCTGGAGACATACTGGCTCCCATATTCATGGAATCCTTAATGCCATAATCCACGATTTTCCCTGTGGTAATTCCAGTAATCCTTGCTTTTCCTCCCTTTGTTCCTAAGACAAAAGCACCACTTCCAGTCACCGTCCACGTTGCTGAAAGGGGTCTTTGATTGGCGTATCCTAAAGGAAAACGGAATTGCTTTTCCGCACTGCCAAAATGGCTGGATGCCAAAGACAATACGTGTTCTGCATATCCTGCACAAACTGTCATGGCTCCAAGGCTAAGGGCCTCTCCCATTGTGGAACAAGCTCCGTATAGCCCAAACATAGGAAGCTGCAATTGGGAAAGTCCAAAACTTGTTGCAATCAATTGTCCTAAAAGATCTCCTGCATAAATATATCTTATATCATCTTTCGTTAATTTTGCTTTCACAATTGCAAGTTGAGCCGCCTCCTTTTGTAATGCACTTTCTGCTTCTTCCCAGGTTTCCTCGCCAAACATTTGATCATCGCCATCATCAACAACATCAAAATATGCCCCTAAAGGTCCTTCTCCTTCTTTCTTCCCAACAACGGAACTTCCCGAAAGAATGTGAACAGCTTTATCAAATTGCAAACTTTGTTTACCTACTGTCTGTGTCATAAGATCACCCCAACTTTCATCAAGATATAGTAGCCAAGACCTAATAGCCAACTAGTAAAGATTCCATACAAGATAACTGGTCCTGATATGGTAAAGATTTTACAGCCAATACCAAAGATTTGTCCTTCTTTTTGAAACTCTATAGCCGGTGCTGCAACAGAGTTAGCAAACCCTGTAATGGGAACTAAAGCTCCAGCTCCGCCAAACTTAGCTATACTTGGATATATATTTAATCCTGTAAGTAAAATACTAAGTGCGATGAGGATCAAAGAGGTCCATCCTCCAGCAACTTCCTTGGTAAGCCCCTGGGCTAACCCAAAATTAGTAATCCATTGTCCAATGGTACATATGGCTCCACCTACTAAAAATGCCTTTAACATATTAAGAGGAAGATTATGAGTTGGGGTCACTTTTTTTACATACTCATTATACTCTTTTATCTTTTTTTCTTTTACATCCATGTTTTACTCCTTCATCACCAACGTTTTGCAAAATGCAGAATAGAACCTAATACCTTTCCAACTGCAATGCTAATTACAATAAGGGGAACTCCTTTGGTTATTTTTATTCTTCTTGCAAATATAGGAAAGGTGTTGATCACCTCTGCTAAAGCAATAATCCAGCTGCCTAAAAACATACCTGAAAATATCCCAAAGAGGATCATAAGCCAAGTTCCATGGAAGATGGATATTTGATATACAAACATGATATTACCTAAGATTGCCCCTAGCAATATACAATCTTCATATAACCTGACTCGATGGCCAGTGTGAGTCACTCCAGCAAACCGTGGAACAATTCCAAGGCCAACGATTAATGCTATGGCTCCTCCAGCTACTACAATACCGCTACTAAAGCCTAGGATACCTAGCAAAACTTGATTCATCCACATGTGAATTTGCCTCCCTTCTAGCCCTTTCTTCTATGAGGGTCCTATTGATATCATCTTCATATAACCGCATTTCCACCTCAATAGGAGAGGGATCCTTAGTTAAACTTTTTCTACCAAATCGATTAAAGAACACCAAAACTCCAATTCCTAATCCCAGAGAGTAAGTAACCTCTAAAATCCCAAAACCATCAGATACCTGACCAGTAAACTGATAATAAAGCTGTCCAAAAAGCTTCGGTATATCCACATCGTTATTAAATGTCATAATAGAAAAACCAGCACCAAAGAAGGTAGTCAAACAAACGAAAGCAGTCTTCGTCCAATCAAGCCAAACAAATCTACGTTTTTTTGTTTCATAGGTAATAATAAAATCAGCTTCTCCAATGGGATTAATATCTAGATTCGGGTATTCTTTTAGGATTGTTGTAATAACTTTCATGACCGAAACAACATAACGACCTCTTTTACCTTCTTCTAATCGAACCAACTTTAATGTCTTTAACTTGTTCACCAGCTCTTGATTTGCACATTCAAAAGTTACTACATCACCTAAGGTGACCAGTGGTTTGTGCACCTCTATATTCTGCTCTATTTTCATATAAAGCATAGGATTGGTAGTCATAAAACCTCACATCCTGTTTTTTCCTTTATGATTTTTTCTATACCCTTTACCAACGTTCCTTCTGTTATCTTTTTATTTTGATTTGCATAAGCTGTATAGTAGTAAATCCCTATACCGATGAGGATCACCAGTATAATGAGGATACAAAGAATCGCTTTTTTACTTTTCACTCTTTCACATCCTTTTTTATCTTTTGCTACTTATTATTTCTAAAGAAGACAAAAATATACGGAGAAGTTATATTTATAACTTTCCCCGTAGATTTTTTAATATTTTTTTTTCTAATCTTGATACTTGAACTTGAGAAATTCCCATAACCTGTGCAATCTGAGACTGAGTTTTATCTTCAAAATACCTCATATGGATGATTTGTCTTTCTTTTTCATCCAATGTTTTTAAAACATCCTCCAAAATAATATGATCGATTAATTTGTCATTTTTATTTTCTCTTTCTTCTAACTTATCCATTAAATAAATGGGATTTCCATCTCCTTGATAAATGGTTTTATAAAGAGATTCGATTTCGGAATTAGACTCCATGGCAAGAATAATATCTTCCTGTGTCACTCCAATCTCCATGGATACTTCTTCTAATGTAGGCTCTCTTCCCATCTTTTTTTCCAAGACTTCTCTTGTCACATGTGCTTTATAGGCGGTTTCTTTTAAGGTACGGCTGACTTTTATCATACCATCATCCCTTAAAAATCGTTTGATCTCTCCAGTGATCATAGGTACTGCATAAGTAGAAAATCTTACATCAAAACTTGAATCGAATTTATCGATGGCTTTCATAAGACCGATACTACCGATCTGAAATAGATCTTCTAAATCGTGTCCGCGGCCATTAAAACGCTTAACGATACTCCATATAAGCCCTAAATTCTCTTCTACCAGAGTGTCTCTCGCCTCTTTATCCCCTTGGTGTGCTTTTGCTATTAACGC